>CAZOQR010000011.1:0-22239 GCA_964581915.1 uncultured Ignavibacteriaceae bacterium
TCCATTGTTCCGAGTTCCTTTTCCTTTGTTATGGATATCGACGTCATCATCGCTGACACGAGAAGAAGTATTACGGACATTAGTCCCGGAACGAACATGAATACGCTTTTCAGGTTCGGATTGTACAGCATCTTGATTTCGGGATTAATCGAGGCGGGAAGGGTCTTGCCTCTTGACAGTTCCGCCTGATAATCGGCGATTATAGACGTCGTGTAACCGATTACCATGTTCGCGAAATTCGGGTCGGAAGCGTCGGCGACGAGTTGAACGTTCGCCTTTCCGTCTCTCTCGAGGTTCTCCCCGAAACCCGGTTCGAAAATAATCACCTCCTTGATTTTACCCTTGCGGAATGCCGGCTCTATGTCGCTCGGCGATTCAAGATTTTCGTATAGCATGAAATATCCCGACGAAAGTATTTTATTGCTTATTTCCCGCGTAGTGTTATCCTTCGCGAAATCGAGTATAGCGATTTTCGCATCCCTTATTTCGTTCGTAATCGCGAATCCGAAAAGCAGCACCTGCGCGACAGGCATCCCGAACAGAATCAACAGCGTCCTGTAGTCCCGTAAAATATGAAGGAGTTCCTTCCAGACAAAATTTACAAATCTTTTCATGCGGCGGGTCGCGCTAATTTTACGAAAACTTCGTGCATCGTTCCGACGCCGAATTGCTCTTTTAATTTTTCGGGTTTGTCGAGAGCGGCTATCCTTCCGTCAACCATCATCGAGACCCTGTTGCAGTACTCCGCCTCATCCATGTAATGCGTGGTTACGAAAACGGTCACGTTCCTGTCCGCTGCTTCGTAAATCATGTCCCAGAACTGGCGGCGAGTTATCGGGTCGACGCCTCCTGTCGGCTCGTCGAGAAAAACTATTTTCGGCTCGTGTATTATTGCTATTGAAAACGCGAGTTTCTGCTTCCAGCCGAGCGGCAGGGATTTGATTAGTTTGTTTCTTGCTTCCTCAATTTTAAGAAGGTCAATCAGAAATTCCGTTTTTTCGCTGCGCCTTTCCCGTGATAAACCGTAAACACCGCCGTAAAAATCTATGTTTTCTTTCACCGTGAGGTCTTCGTAAAGTGAAAACTTCTGGCTCATGTATCCAATGTTCTTCTTGATGGATTCCGTCTGCCTGTAAACGTCGAAACCCGCGACCGTGGCTTTGCCCGAAGTTGGTATCGAAAGCCCGCAGAGCATTCTCATCGCAGTTGTCTTTCCAGCCCCGTTCGCGCCGAGAAATCCGAAAATCTCTCCCGGACGCACGTCGAAAGAAATTTTATCCACCGCCGTGAAAGCGCCGAATTTTTTCGTCAGGTCCTTTACCGATATTATGCCGGTCTCTTCCATATTATTTTCTCATTAATGACATGAAACAGTCTTCTATTCCCGGACTTATTCGTTTAAAAATTACGTCCTCGTGCTTTCTTGAAATCAATTTCTTCTTCATATCATCTTCACTGATTTCCCCTCTCCTGTCCGTGTAATGAAGATAGTCTCCGAACGAATAAACCGAATCGGTGTTATTTTCCGAGCGCAGGTCGAGTATTAGTCTGTGCATATCGCCCGAGCGCAGCGCGTATACAGGCTTTTTGTATTTCGAAATTATATCATTCAGAAATCCTATGTCAAGTATTTTTCCGTTTTGCATCAGAGCAATCCTGTCGCATTTCGACGCTTCATCCATGTAAGGAGTCGATACGAGAATCGTGATGCCCCCTGCTTTAAGTTTTCCGAGCATTTCCCAGAATTCATTTCTCGAAACAGGGTCGACACCCGTGGTGGGTTCGTCGAGGAAAAGAACGCCGGGCTTGTGAATCAAAGCGCAGCATAAAGCGAGTTTCTGTTTCATTCCGCCCGACAGTTTCCCCGCCCGCCTTTTCCTGAAAGGCTCGAGGAAAACATAAATGTCTTTTATAAGTTCGTAGTTCGCTTCGATTGTTGTTCCGAACACGCGCGCGAAGAATTTCAGGTTTTCCTCGACGCTCAGATCCTGATACAGCGAAAACCTTCCCGGCATGTAACCCACCGAGCCTCTGATTTTTTTATAGTCCTTTACGATTTCGAATCCGTCAACGACCGCATCACCGCTGTCAGGAAGCAATAAAGTTGTAAGCATTCTGAAGAGTGTCGTCTTCCCCGCGCCGTCCGGACCTATGAATCCGAAGAGTTCGCCCTTTTCAACGCTGAAAGAAACCTCCTCAACGGCTTTTGTTCTGCCGAACGATTTTGAAATATTATTTACCGTAACCGCGTAATCCATTTTTATTTGAACATTACTTCCCCGGGCATTCCGATTTTAAGCGAGCCGTCATTCCTGACGCGCACTTTCACCGCGTAAACAAGGTTGACCCTCTCTTCTTTTGTCTGAACTATCTTCGGAGTGAATTCCGCTTTGGATGAAATCCAGAAGATTTCTCCTTCCAGAGTCCTGTATTCACTCTTGCCGTTGTCTATAAGCACTTTCACCGTCTGACCTATCTTTATTTCAGGCAATTGGGAACCGCTGACGTAAACACGCAGTTCCATCACGCTGAGGTCAGCAATCTTGTACAGAGGCTTTCCGTAATTTACTACTTCGTTCTGCTCAACAAATTTCATTATTACGGTTCCGTTGACGGGATTTAATACGGTGCTCTTGCCCAACTGGTCATCAATCTGCTTAATCTGAACGTCGTAATTCTTGAGTTCCTCGTTTGTCGTGCTGTTCTGCGTCTCGACCGCGGCAATCTGCCTGTTCAGAACGTCAATGCTTCCGTTTATGTCGTCAAGTTGCTTTCCTGTCGCGGCATTATCTTTCAGCAGCCTCTCTATCCTTTCCTTTTCCCTTAAAGCAACCTTCTTCTGCTCCTGATATACGCCGACCTGAGAACTAACGCTCTTGAACTTCGTGCGCGTCAGGTTCTTTGCGGCCTCCAACTGTTTCTTTTTTAATTGAAGTTGAATCGTGTCGATGTATCCGACAACCGAGCCTTCATTTAAAGTCTGACCTTCTTCAACGTTAAACTCAAGCAGTTTTCCGCTTGATTCGGACGAAACGATTGTTTCAACCGCTTCAAAATTTCCGTACGCGTCCGAGCGGTTGTCATTATTCGAGCATCCTCCGGTGATTGCAGCGATTACTCCCGCTATTAGAAATATTATGATTTTTTTACGCATGTTAATATACTCCTTTTGCCGTTAGATAATTTATTTTAGACTGAAGCAGTTGCAGTTTGTGCGTCTCAAGCAGGAGTCTGGACTGCGTCAGGTTGTTGAGTTCGGTCATGTAAACCGTCGATGTTACCGTCCCGTTCTGCAATTGCGAAAAAACAGTAGCAGTGATTTTCTCGCGAAGCGAAATCAGTTCTTCGTCCTTGCTTATCAGTCCGGTAAATTTCAGAATGTCGGATTTGTGCTTTTCGAGGCTGACTTTCAGGTTCTTGTCAAAAGTTTCTTTCTGCGCGTCTATGATTTTCGAGTTCACGGAGTAAATCTGCTTTTCGTTGTTGTCTGAATTCCAGTTTACCGGATTCCAGGTAAGAGTGACTCCTACCATATAATACGGCTGAAAAGTGTTGTCCAGCATGTTAAGTCCGGGTCTGCCGTATCCCGCCTGTCCGAAAGCCGATAGTTTCGGAATGATTCGCGTTGATACCGCGTCGGAGTAAGTATTTAACTGCTCCTTTTGACGCGCGAAAAGTTTGTATTCCGGTCTGCCGGAATAGTCGCCGTCATAAACCGGGTCCTGCGCGGCAGGAGTCTCCAGTCTTGTGTTTTCGGAAAGAGGAACGCCTATCAATTCGCCGAGCATACGCAATGAAGCCAGCCTGTCAGCCTCCGTGCTTTGAATATCCTGCTCGGTTTGAATAACCTGCGCCTGTAAAACATAAACATTGCTTACAGGAGCGACTTCGTTACGCACGCGTGATTCCATTTCGGATATTCTTGAGAGCAGATCCTGCCGAAGCGTTTCATTCACTTCCTTTTTTTTCTGTGCAAGAAGAACAGAAAAATACAAATCGTTAATCTTCGGTTTCAGCGCGAAAAGTTCAACGTCAATTTTTCCGTTATCAATTTCTATTTGCTTTTTTTCTGTCTCTTTAAGTGACGACGTGCTCCCGCCGTCGTAAATCAACTGTCTTACGTCGAGAGTGAGTTTGTACTGGTCCTTGTTCATCTCTTCGGGCTTGAGCATCGGAAGGCTGATGTTTAGTTTTGTAACCTCCGACTGATAAGTCGCCTGCCCTTTGAAAGTAATTTGCGGAAGATAGTTGACGCCGATATTCCTGAGTTTCAGTTCGTTTATGGATTTATAATAATCCCTTTGCTTCGCGTTCGGATAATTTTCATAAGCCGAGCCGTAGCAGTCTTTGAGCGTCAGGGTTTTATCCTGCGGGTACAGACAGGCGGTCACGGCCATAAAAAATATCAAAAGAAACTTTTTCATGTCAATTAATTTTTATTGAATTAATCACAAACCTTGCAACTTCCTTTTTTCGTTCTTCAATGAAATTCCTGTAACCGTCCTCGTCAAAACCCAGCATCACGCATAATATCGGCTTTGCTACAATCGGAAAAATGCAAAGACCGATAATGTTTACTATCAGTTGTTTCGGGTCTATAGGACGAATAATCCCCAGTGAAATCGCCGTCTTTATGTCGTCCATAAAAATCTGCTCCGCTCTGATTCCCGTTTCAAGAAATATATTTTTTATCCTCTCGGGGTTATGATGTATTTCGCTGATTATAAAAGCGGGTATGTATGAGTTTTTCAATATAAGTTCGAGATAATTCTCGACAAAGAATTCTATCTTTTCAAGCAGCGGAAGTTCCGCGCTTATAAGTTCAGCCAGACGTTTGAAAAATTCCTTGAAGTCCTCTTCGAAAATCGACTCGAACAATTTATCCTTGGTCCTGAAATAATAATGAAGCATCGCCTTGTTTATCCCCGCCTCATCCGCGATTTCCTGCATTCTCGCGCCGTCAAGCCCCTTAGAATGGAATACTTTCCGCGCTGCGTCGAATATTCTCATTTCTGTATCGCAGTCAGTTTTATTCCCTTTTTCATCTGTTTTGTAAGTTTTTTTGTTATCCATACGCTTAATCCAATAAGTTTAACTAAATACATTAACTGTTTGGTTAATACAAAAATACACCTGACGAATGTTATTGTCAAGTGAAAAGAAAATTTATTTAAGGACTACCAGTTTTTGAATGTCGGAATGTTTTTCTGTGTCGTTCCTTAGAAGAAGCCTGTAGAAATAGACACCGTTAGCGACGTAATCGCCGTCGGCATCGCGTCCGTCCCAGTACACGTTGTTTATTCCGACGTTACCGGGGACAACGATTTCTTTAATCACTCTGCCGGCAACGCTGAATATTTTTATCCTGCATTCACCCGGAGAATCGGCTCCCGTTATGTTGAACGTGAACGTCGTGTTGTCCCTCATCGGATTTGGATAATTGAAAACATCCCTGAACGATACGACGTCGGTTACGTTGAGTATGAATTTGACGGTGTCGTAAAAGTCGCCTTTATTGGAAATAAGGTTAAGGTAATTCAATCCGTTCTGCAGTTTCGGAGTGAAGCGCACGATGAAGTTTCCCTTGTCGGTTTCTTTCGTCACTTCGACTTCTTTCCCTGTCTTATTCAATTTCCCGTTAAGAGATATGAAAGTACCGTTCAGCATTATTCTGAACAACGTAGAATCCGCAGCGATTAATTCTTCTATCGACTTGCCCGTCAGTTTTATAATCATATCGGGTTTTGACCTCACGTAATCGTTTCCGTAAAGCCGCGTGCCGTCCGAATAAACTTCAGTTACCATTTCACCTATGGAACCTTTCAGGTAAAACGTTGAGATGACGGTATTGTTGAACGCATAAACGTCATTCTGGCTGAGAGGGATTATTTCAAGCGCAACGGCAATCTGATTGAGATATTTCTTGTGTATGGGAAGGTTGCCCGCTTTAAAAGACGCTTTCACGAACATAGAACTGTCAACTTTTAACTGGGCGAGCACGGTATCCGTTCTTAAAATCACTTTATTCCCCGCGCCGTCGAGAGCGTAAAAACTCCTTATGTGCCCGTTGAGCGGCACGTATCCGACATTATAATACAATCCGCTGATTCCGACGCTGTCGCCCATCGTGACTATAGAATCGGATTTGAATATGGAATTGTTATCAAGCGCGATTTCGGGAGGACCGATGAACTTCAAAGACATTCCCCTGTAAACCGCGGATTGAATTCCGCTGACCGTGTCTATGTATGATTTCGCCAGCAGTTTCAACTTCGGGTACTGGTAGGCGTTTACCGACTGCAGGTTTACAAGATTATTCGTCGTAACATTGCTCATCAGCACCGTTTCCGAGTTATCCCTTCCGATTCCAATGACATCGTATTTAATGCTCGAGCCGGCGTAAACCGTCTGGTTCCAGTTGAAGTTCTGCCACGTCTGCGCGGGACCTATTGTCTGTGTTATAGTACCATACGGAAAATAAAAGACCGGGAATAGAGAACTCATCGCAGGATTCCACGGATTCGTTGTCGGCTTGTATGATTCCGACACTACCGCGTTCGGCTGGCTCCTGTAACTTATGAAACTCCATCGCCCCCAGGAGGTCATCGAAACGGAATCCGCGTAATAACTTCCGAACTGTCTCAGCAGCGCTTTTGCTCCCGCGCTCAGATTCGAGGATACTCCGTTCGGAATATGCTTCACGAGGGCGAGCATGTACGTGGAATCAAACGTGTTTAGAAATTCAATCAGCGAATCGGATGATGAAGCGGCTGAAAACCTGAAATGCTTGAAATCTGTCAGAGTGCCTGTTACTTTCGAGATTTTCGCGACAAGAAGCCCGCCCCAGTATTCCGAAGAAATGAGATATTTAAAAGTCTTGTTCAAAACCATGTATGTCGGGTCGGTTGAAACACCGCTGAACGAACTCATGGCAACGTTTCCCGGATAACTATTCAACAGGTAACCGCCGTTTGAATACGAAAGCCGGAAGATTTCGTCCTCTGTGAACTGGTTTTTAGCGTACCTGCTTATATTAACCAGAGAATCGTTTCCCGTGAAATTTCCGTGATACGTGAAAGTTCTTTTTTCCGACCAGCCAAGTGTATCCGCATTATTCAAAACCGCGTTAAGCCTCCAGTGATAAACAACGCTGCTGTCCGTTAAGGGAACGCGCATCCTTATCTTCGTTTTAACGCCCGCCATGTTTTGCAACTGATAATTCTGAACAAGCGGTGAATTAAAGCCGGATGAAGTATCAACCTGAAGCATCAATCTTACTGAATTTCTCCTCGTATCAATATTCGGATTCACGCCAATAAAATCCACCGTGTCCTTATAAATGACCTGATTGTTCTCGGGTTTCAGCGGAACAAAGGAGAAATTCCTTACAGTAACGGGCACTTCAAGAATGTTGTTTGATTTACCGTCGGAGGGATACCAGTTATCTGGGTCCATTATCACCTTCAGCGAATAATCGCCCGCCGTATCGAACGATACAAAATATGTCATCGTGTCCCTGAAGCCGAACCCGCGTATTACAGTATCCTTCGACCTGACGGCGGTGTTCCTTTTAAGAACCTGAAAACGTATTTTGCACGAATCAGCGTATGTTCCGAGATTCTTTGGAAAAACATTGAACACGACATTTTTTCTGAACTGCGGATTGTCATCGGAAAGTTCATAGTCGCTGCTTCGCAAATCGAATTCGGGATGCGCGGGAAGAAGCAGTTTAACCGCGGGGTCGCCGAGAAGGTCGTAGCAATTAATAGTGTTCCGGTTATAGAAATTGCTTGTATCGTAAGAAGCGAGAATTCCCGACGCGCGTTTCACGATATCGCCGATTCTTCTTGAGGTATCCTCTACGAGACTGCCAAGAAGCAGGTCGTTGTATGTGTTACCGGTACTTGACAAACTCCATGCGGTCGTTCCGAGAAATCCGATTGAACCCTTGCCCGGATAATAGCAAAATTTCTCGCCGTAACCGCGCACGGAGGGGTCCGCGTTCCTTCCCGTAAAACAGGTCATGCTGAAAATAAGCGGGTACTTGTCCTGATTTGACAAAACAACCGGGTCGTCGAAAACGTTGTTCCAGAATCCGTATGAAGCGTGCGCCATGTAATTTATTATGAGAGCGCCGTCGTTAATTGAACTGATTATAGAATCGGGATAATTGTATGTAATCATTCCTGTCGAATCGCCGAGGAATATTCTCACGGGATTTGAAGATAACGGAGGAACAGCAATGTAAGAATTTATGAAATAATTGGTCTGGGCAATGAATACCTGCTGCTCGCTGTAATTTTTTCCTCCCGTAACTAACAGCGATGATTTTATCCATTCGGGAAGCCCGAGACTTTCGTAATTCATAATTTTATTCACCATGTCCTGCGCTTCTGTAACCGTATAAGCGGGCAGCCGCCCAACACCTACGTGATGATTATACAATTGCGTGCCTATGTTGAAATTGGCGAAATACCCGTCTGTCGCGGGATTTCCGTAAACAGGCACGAGGTTTCGGTAATAAACGGATGAAGACTGCAATTTCTTTGGGTCAAGCGAGCCTCTTCCGAAAAGGCAAAGATATCTGAACTTCGGCTGCGCCCAGTTATCAAACGCGTTCTTAGTGAAATTTCTGACCGCGGCGGGACTCTCCATTCCGTAATTAAATACGTCATATATATCTTCAATCTCGGCTTTGAACGACCTGAACCCGTCGTGCGTGTTCCTGTACGACCTTAATTGTTCTGCCTGTGTTTCAAAAAGTTTGTTGTAAACAACAATATAATCCGCGCCCGCGGAGTTTGACACGAGACCCGGAACCTGCCGCTGCTTTATTCTGGGCGGCTTGCGGGTAATCTGCTTGTTGTTTACTTCGAACTGTCCGTTCGACATCCCGACGAAATATAACGTGTCATTTGAAATCGTGTAGTTCGTAACGCGGTTTCCGTTCTTGATGTCGTATATTGATACGGGATTGGACGAAGACGCGCCCTTGACGAAGAAGACCGCGGGCGAAGTGCTCGTAAGTTCGCTGCTGAAACCGATATAACTGCTGTCAAACTCGAAACGCTTCGCGTACGTAATTTCGAAAAAATCAAAATTCGTCTGCATGTTTGCGTCCGAAGGCAGATACCTTATTGAGGCGCTGTTCGTTCCCTGAACAAGAGCGGAGCCGGAAAAATACAACGTCGTATCGAGCCTGTTAAAATCGTCGAACCTCAGTGTGTCGAATTGTGTCGTGTTCACTTTTACAACTATCCTGTGCTCGTTAGTAACAGCCGTGTTTTGTTTTACGGGAAAAGAGAACAGTTTAAGCCTGCATTGCTGTATTGAATTCGAAAGTAAATAATCAGTGAATGACTGCGATAACTGGTTGTTGTTCTGCATAAGCATCCAGTACCAGCCTTCGCCTTTGTATTTATCGTTAAGGAAATTGTTAAAGTCCGTATCTATATTTATGTTCTGTCCGAGACTGTAAATGAGGTCTGTTTCAAAATGAAGTTTTGAGTAATAATAATCGAACGAATAAGGTGTTGTTGATGAGTTTGAATAATCCGTAAATCTCAGGCCGTTAGCGCCTCCCCAGCCGACCCAGAACGCGGAAGTGTCCGAATAGAGATTGTAATACTCGTCTGTCGTGTAAACAACCGTTCCCGTTTCGCTGTAAACGTTCGTCACGCCCCCGGAATTTCTCATTCCGTAAAAGTCGAAGTAATCGGCGTCGTCAAACGTTCCGTCGGATTCTCCGAAGAAATATATCGGCACCTGATTTCCTTTGTAATAAACTTTTACCGTGCGCGGGTCGATTGTCGAAACCGTTATTCCTGCGTTTGTAAAATCAGTCTTATCAATCCTGTGAATGCCGTCTTTAATTACATACATCTTCAGGTATGTCTGATTCGGCGTAATCCAGTTATAGTTCTGCGAAAACAGAAAACTGCTCGCGCCAAACAAAATCAATAAAACCGATAAGAATTTTGTCATTTTAATATTACTAATTTCTGCAATGCGGTCTCTTTCTTGTTGTCGCCTTCGATTATCAACTTATACAAATATACGCCATTTGCAATATAATCTCCATCCGCATCTCTGCCATCCCAGAAAATTTGGTTGTAACCGATGCTGAGATTCGCGTTTATTGTCTGAATTACGCGTCCCGCGACTGTAAATATCTTTATTTTTGCCGCTGACGGCGGATGCTCTCCCGATAGATTTATAAGGAATAAAGTCTCGTTTTTCATCGGGTTCGGATAGTTTTTCAGGTCCGCTATTTTCAGTTCAGGATTCACGTACATGTAGTGTACAACCGTATCGGAATAATTTCCGGTTGCATCCGTGGAAGCGAAATCGAACCTGTGCTCGCCCGCCGAAAGAGACGGATTATAATACAGGGTTGCCTGCTGGTACTTGCCCGAAGGAAAGACTATATCAATATCGGGATTTTTCACCCCGTTATTATAATACCATACATACTCACCGTCGAGTTTAAGACGAATATTTGACGTATCTTTAATAAAGATTTTACTGTTATCAAGGAATTTCAGTACTATCCTCGGTTTCGCGGCAATGAATTCTCCGGAAATCGCCCTGATGCCGTCGTAAGTTATATCCATCTCGGGCTTTAGCGTGTCGCCGTATATGACGACGCGAGATACCGCGACGTTATTATAAGTGAAAAATTCGTTCTGACGAATCAATGAAACCTCAAAATAAACGGTGACAGTGTCGTAACTCCTGTTCCTGTCGCGAAGACCCGCTGTCGGAAGTTTCGCGGTCATAGTTGCCAGAGAATCGATTTTTAATACCCCGCTTATCGTATCCGTTTTCAGCACCCGCAAACCCGAAGGCGACGTGGCTGACCATTTAGTAACGTAACCCTGCGCGTCCGAATACCCGTAATTTCCGAATGAGACAGTTGCGTTCAGCGTGTCGCCCTCGTTAAGAACGCTGTCTGAAATGACGAATGAATTGTTGTCCGCGATGATTTCGGCGGACGGGGTATAATAGAAACGCATTCCCTTCAGTACCGGCGGCTCCACTCCGTTCAATGAGTCGATGTAAAGCCTCGTCACGAGTTTTATGTTCGGATACGAAAACACGCTGACAGTGTCCAGTTGAATGTTCTGGACTGCCGAAATGTTTCCGAAGAGAAGCACGTTTTGCGACGACCTGTTCACGCCGTAAACGTCAAAATAAAGACCTGAATTTGCCGGCACGTCCGATGACCAGTTGAAATACGACCAGTTCTCAGCCGGACCGAGATTATGATATACATATCCCGAATCGTGAAGAAATACAGGTCGCGTCGTGCATACGGCGGGATTGAATACCGTGTTGTAACTCTCCACGGATAAAACGGACGGCGTGGTTCTGTAATTAATAAAACTCCAGCAGGAGTATGACTGAAGGTTAACGGAATCCGCATACACGCTGCCAAGAAATCTTATGCGCGCGCGGAGACTGCTGTTCATGTTGAAATTGGTGTTGTACGGAGATGTTTTCAGTATCAGAAGAATGTTGTTTTCAGTAAATGTATTCAGATAGTTGATAACGGAATCGTTTGCAAGCGGTGTTGTGAACGCAAAATGTTTCTTCTCAAGCAGGCGGGCGTTCGTTTTATTGATTTTGATTATGTTGAGCCCTCCCCACGAATTAGTATCGACAAGTTGGTACTCGTTGTTATTGATAACGAAACGTGTCATGTTGAAAAGATTGTTGCCCCACGACTGGGCTGTTATCGAACCCCTGTAATTCGATATTGAAACTCCGTTCTGTACGCCGGAAGCGTTGTTCAAATCTACGGTTCCGTACTGTCCGGCATTCTTTCTGTAAACCGTTATCGGAATGTTGCCGGAAGATTGCTTGTTAAACGGCTCCGTTGTCCCCTGTCTGTACGCGTAAGGGCTGCCGGTTATGAATCTCCTCGTTTCCGACCAACCCGAGGTATCCGTATTGTTTATAACGGAGTTCATCCGCCAGTAATAAACCGTTCCGCTGTCTTTTACGGGTAAGCCGTAACCGAATCGGGTTATGACTCCCTGTATGTTCGAAGTGAAATAGGTCCTGTTCAGGGGCGAGTTGAAAAACGCGGAAGTATCGGTCTGAAGAAAAAGTTTTACGCTCTTTCCGGTACTTACGTTCGGGTTAATTCCGGTTATAATAATCGTATCGCCGTTTACGACCTGATTGTCAACAGGCTTCAGCGGTATGAACGAAAGGTTCTTAAGGTTAATCGGAAAAGTAATCGAATTGTTGGTTGTGATTTCCTTAGTGTTCCAGTGGTCGGGGTCGAGAAAAACATTCATCGAATAATTCCCTGCCGAATCCAGTGAGAACGTGTAATCAAGCGTATCTGTAAAACCGAATCCGTGAACCAGAGTGTCCTTGATTCTGACGGTTGCGTTATTTTTCAAAAGTCTGAACCTGATTTTAACCGAATCCGAATATATGCCCAGATTTCTCGGATATATAGTCAGAGTAACGGGCTCACGAACCGGGGGAAAAGGATTCGAGAGTTTGTAGTTCGACATATCTATCGCGTATTCGGGATAAGTCGGCATCAAAAGCGCCGCGGCGGGGTCGCCGAGAAGTTCATAGCAGTTAATAGTGTTCTGCGAAGCGAAACTTACGGGTTCGGAATAAAGTTCTTCCGACGCGTACCTCACGATATCTCCGGTTCTTCGCAGAGTATCAACGGCAAAATTTTTCAGTATGTATCCGTTCAGTGTGTTGCCCGAGACTGAAAAACTCCATCCTGTAGAGCCGACAAAACCAATCGCTCCCCTGTTGCTCAGGTTTAGAAATTTTTCGCCGAAACTTCTGTATTCAGTTTCAGCGTTCTTGCCCGTGAAACAGGTCATGCTGAGAATCAGTGAAAGTCTGTTCTGGTTATTAAGTATTCCCGGATCGTCCATTCCGTTATCCCAGGTATTGCTGCCTGCGTGTCCGATGTAGTTAGTTATGAGACCGCCCCTGTTTATCGCGCTTTTAATCGAATCGGAATAACTGTACGTGACTCCTCCCGCTGAATCATTTCTGTATATCCTGACCGGGTACCCCGTAACGGAAGGAGGATATACGTACGTATCTATAAGTGCGTCAGACTGATTCGCGAACTGAATCTGTTCCATACGGTTCTGTCCACCCGTAATAAAAATAAAAGTTTTAAAAAAATTCTCGGGATTGGACGACTGATTCTCGTATGCTATTGTCTTATTCACGATGTCAGACGCTTCCTGAACAGTTAACGCGGGAATTCTTCCAATCGCGACCTGATGATAATACGTCGTCGAACCGGCGCCGAAGTTCGCAAAGTAACCGTCCGACGGCGGGCTCCCGTAAACAGGAACAAGATTGGAGTAATAAACCGACGACGGAGAGTTCCCCTTCGGATCGAGCGAGCCTCTTCCGAAGAGGCACAGGTACCTGAATTTCGGCTGCTGCCAGTTGCTGTAAACATATTTTGTAAAGTTCCTTACCGCGGCGGGACTTTCCATGCCGAAATTAAACACGTCATAAATGTCCTCAACCTCCGCCTTGTAGGAACGGAACCCGTCGCGCGTGTTTCTGTACTGCCTTAACTGTTCGGCCTGAACCTCGAAAAGTTTGTTATAAACGATAAGATAATCGGCGCCGTTCGAGGATGAGAGCAGGTCGGGAACCTGTTTTTGCTTTATCCGAAACGGTTTTTTCGTTATGGTGCTGTTCGCTATCTCAAATTTTCCGTTGCCCTTTCCTGAAAACACGAGAGTATCCGAACTCGCGGAATGCAGGGTTATTCTCAGTCCGTTGTTCACGTCGTAAACGCTGAGTTCGTTCGCGGGAACGAAACCTTTTATCTTAAAAACTTTCGCGGATGTATCGGAAAGACCCGCGTCGAAAGAAATGCGGTTGTTCTGAAATTCAAAACGCGACGGATAACCGAGCCGCATTCCGTCAAAATACATGTGTCCCACGTATGAGCCCGTACCCTTGTATATCACCGATATCTGGTTCTGTCCGTTCAGGAGAACCGACGAAGAAAATGATACCGTAGTGTCTATTCGTTTGTAGTCATTGGTGTATATCGTATCGACATTAATACTGTTGACCCGTATAATAAGACTGTGCTCGTTGAAAATCGTATCGGAATATGAATTCGGAAAAGCGAAAATTTTTACCGAACAGGTCTGAGGCGCAGGGTATAAGTCGGGAAGACTGAATGAAATGTTAAGAGCCGGGTTTCCGAACTGAAGTTCTTTCCAGTACCATCCCTCCCCTGATATTTTCTCGTTGTTGAAATACCTGTAATCTTCATTCGAGCGGTGCTCGCCGGGATTGTACACCGAATCTTTTTCCAACTGCATCTTCGCGTAATGGTACTGATATGGATACGCGGATACGGTTGTGATGCCGTAATCAGCGAACCGCAAACCGTAATTCCCTCCCCAGTCAATCCAGTAAGCGGATGTGTCGGAATACGCGTTGAAATATTCATCCGTTGTATAATCGGCAACGGCGAGTGTATCGTTCGAAGCCTTGTAAGTAACCGTCTGCCCGCCGTAATTTCTTTTTCCGTAAAAGTCAAAATAATCGTTGTCGTTGAAGACTCCGTCCTGCTCTCCGGAAAAGTATATTGGCACCTGCGTGCCCTTGTATAGAACCTTTACCGTGCGGGGGTCGATGCCGGACGTATTTATTCCTGCCGATGTAAAATCCTGTTTGTTAATTCTGTAGATTCCGTCTTCCGCCACGTACATTTTAAGGTATGTCTTGTTCGGTGTGATCCAGTTGTAGCCCTGCGAAAAAGCAAGATTTGCGGATACAAGTATCAGGAATAAGATACGCTTCATAATTTAAGTATTCGCTTTGTTTTGCAATAAATTAACTTTTTGCCGCACAACTTTAAATATAAAAAAAGGATTAAGAAGAAGGTACCTTTTCCACAGCCTTACCGGTTCCGAAAAAAGCCTGAAAAGCCATTCCATTCCGGCTTTTCTTATGAAAGAAGGAGCGCGCCTTTTTGTACCTGTATAATAATCTATACCGCTTCCCGTCGCGATTATGACGGGAACATTCAGAACATCTTTGTTTTGGATTATCCATTCTTCCTGTTTTGGCGTTCCGAGCGCGACAAGAAGGATGCCGGGCTGTATATCATTAATGCTCTTGATGTCTGCCGGCGGGTCTCCCGGTCTGTGTATGTTTCCACAGAACTTTTCGCTGCCGAATTTTTCTCTCAGTATGTCGGTGCAGTTTTCGGGACCTCCGAACACAAAAATTTTTACGTCGCGTTTATCGGAAAACAAAAATCCGTAAAGATCCGTGCCGTTTACTCTCTCGAATTCCAACGATGATTTGTAAAGAAATTTAGCGGCGGTATGAACGGCTATTCCGTCCGCGTGCACGAGGTCAAATTCTTGCAGAGATTTCCGGAAATTTTTGCTTCTCTCTGCCGATATGCAGATGTAAGAATTGGCGTATGTGACTGTAAGTTTTTCTCCTGCCTGCGCCTTGCTTACAATCAGGTCTATGAGAGATTTGTAATTTGAAAAAGTTATATCCGTATTTAGCACGCGTCGTATCATTCGGTATTAAGTTTTTCCCTGATTTTTCCTGCGGCGTCTTCAAGGCTTAAATTCTTCAGTGAACTCACTTTCACGTAATCCCGCTTTCCGTACGACAGCACGGACCCGGGACTTGTCGGTCCGAAAACGCCGAGAAGTCCTGCGCCGTAAGCGTCGGCGGGATGAAGAAGAAATGAATCGACCGATATAAAAAGAGCCGATGAAACAATCAGATTCATTACGTTCGCGAAATCATAGTTTTCGGGAAAATTCAGGCCGGCGGTCTTATTACCGAATCTTTTGTTGAAATCAATTATAGTAACCTTTTTTCCGAACGTTCGCGAAATATATTCGGACAATTCGATAACGAATTTTTTGTCCATACGCCTGCTTTCCTCGCGTGAGTCGAAATTGATTACTACTCCATCCTGATTTACCCCGGGTTTGCTTACGGGAAATGAAAACAAAGGCTTGCGGACTTCCGCGCCGGTTCCCGCGGCGAGTTCGATTATTATTTTAATTCTGTCGAGATAATTCATGCCCGGATTCCAGACGGTTGAAGTCTTTCCGGAATTATCGTAAACGTACTGCTCCGATTTGTACCAGTCTTCTATCCTCGAGAGGCTTTTGAAGAAATATCTGTTCTCCGCGTTTGCCTGCATTACGAGCAGAGAATTCATTCTGCCCGGGAAGAAAGAAAACGCAATATCATAAAAGCGAGAAGCGATAAAATTTCTGACCCTGAAAAGTTCCGCCGCGCCGCGTTTTTGGATGAAATATACTTCGTTTAATCCGAGATAATCTGTGAACGCGCCGCATTCCTTCAGTGTAATCAGCCCGAACCTTGATTCAGGGTATATGCTTTTCAAAGTCTCGACTGCCGAGCAGGTGAGGTACGTGTCACCCATCGCATTCGCGGATACAAGAAGTATATTCACGCGACCCTCCTTGCCGCGATATATTCCGCGAACCCCAGCAAATCCCAGAAAACGCTTCCTCTGACGTATCCGCGGACAAGCAAAGATTTTATTATCATGTAAGGAATTCCTATTATCCTGAGATAGTCCCTCTTGATTCCGCTTCCGATAATTTCACAGCCCGAATCAGTCAGGATTCTTTTTAGTTTTTCAATATCGTAAAATCTTTTGTGCGTCGGGTCATCGTAAAAATTCAACGTGCCTTTCATCGAGGGAAACCGGACGGACCTTTCGGACGGATATTCCGCGTATATAACTCCTCCGGGTTTAAGTTTGCCCGATAAACGCGCGATGACGTCCTCCCCGTTGTTCAAGTGCTCGATTACGTGAGCGATAACGACATAGTCGTAATAACTTTCGGGAACAGATTCGAGTTCTTCTTTTTCGAGGTTTATAAGAAAAAATTTTCTCATGAGTTTCAGGCTTTCGGATGATAATCCGCATTCTTCGGTGTTATCAATCCCGTCATATTCATATCCTTTGTAATACCTGAAAAACATCAGGGGGCTGTCGTTTCCTATACCCGCCTCGAGCACCCGGCGTCCTCCCGACCGGGAAGATTCAATAAATTTATATTTGTACGGAGCCAAGAATGACATATTAGAATCACTCCTTTTCATTCTATTCCTTATTGAATGTTTATAAATGAAAAGGATATTTATATTAATTAAATAATGGTTAAATTTCAGGTCAAATATTACATATTCTTTGCCGTTTCCCTGTTTTTTTTCTGTATCCTTAGTCTGGCGCTGCCTCTTGAATACCTGCTGAATTTCGCGCACGACGATTCCTTTTTCTACCTTAAAATTGCCCGGAATTTTTCTGAAGGTCTCGGGCTTACTTTCGACGGTCTGTCGAAGACAAATGGCTATCATCCGCTTTACCTGACGGTTTTATCTTTGCTTTTTTCATTATTGAGATTTCTAAGTGTAACGTCACCTGAAATGCAGTTCAGGTTTGTATGTGTTCTTCACGCGTTTATACTGCATCTGACAGCGCTTACGGCATATTTGTTTTTCAGAAATGAAAAGAACGGAACGCGGAAATTTGTTTTGTATATTCTGCTTTGCCTGCCGCTTGTTTTCATACGCGATTTCGGACTTGAGAGCCATTTATCCTGTCTTATTTTTTCGCTTCTCATATACAATAAATTCAGGAAGGAACAGCAGAAACAGATTCAGTTACTGAATGCGATATTGATTTCATTGCTCTTCCTTTCGAGAATTGATTATTTGTGGTCCCTCGTTCCTTTTCTTGTTATAGCGGATGTAATCACCGCGGAAAAAGAGGCTAAAAAGTCTGTAACGCTGTATGATGTTTCCGCGGTTACTTTGACCGCTGGTTTTTATTTCTCGATGAATTTACTGGCATTTAAAAGCCTGATGCCTGTTTCTGCCGTGATTATAAGTTCTTATCCTGAAACAGTATTTGCAGAAAACGTGAAGAATCTTTTCACGGACACGTCATATTTATACAATCAGACGGTAAGAATTATCTTCCTGCTTGCGGCTGCGGTTACCCTTCTTACAAGCAAAAGCAAATCCAAAGAAACTTGTTTCAATTTGTACGCCGCCGCGGGCGTCATCGCGGGCTTGATTATTACAGCCGTGTTCAGCAAGTACAACATCAGGGAATGGTATCTTACTCTTCCCGTTTTTATTTCCGTGTCCGCGCTTTCCGGCATTTACGCGCTCAGGAGCAAAGTTGCGGGTAATTTGATTATATCTCTTCTCTGTTTATTTTTCATCTCCGTCTTTGCCGCGACGCGCGCAGGGAATTTCAAGTGGGACAACTCTTACGAATACGCAAAAATAATAGAATCAAAAACGGAGAAGCAGGATTTTATCTATCAGTTCGATTATTCGGGAGCGGTCTCGTTTTTTTCAAACAGAAATATTGTAAACGGCGACGGGCTCGTTAATGACTTTGAGTATTATAATTACCTGAAATCAGGACGGATACCGGATTATATTAAAGCGAAGAATATTGGATTCGTTTCAACAATAGATTTCAACGATTTAAAAACGGACTCGGGAGGAAACCTTATTTTCGAAAAAGAACCTTTTCTGAACGGCTTGAATCTCAGGCGGGATGACATTGTTTGTATTCACAAATTCGACTACAAACACGCCGTAGGTCCTAAAAAAGGCAACTGGTTGCTAATAAAAACAGGAAAATGATTACAGTACTTCTTCCGACATATAATAATTCGCCATACATCACGGCAGCCGTTCGAAGCATGCTCGGTCAGACTTTTACGGATTTTGAATTGCTTATAATCGACGACTGTTCGACAGACGACACGGTTGCCAAAATCAAGGACTTCAGGGACGAAAGAATTGTCCTGTTCGAGAATTCACGGAATAAAGGCCTGGCGGAAACACTTAACTTCGGTCTTAAGGCGGCGCGTTACGGAATAGTTGCCCGGATGGACGGCGATGACATATCACTGCCGGACAGGCTTGAGAAGCAATACAATTTTCTCAAAAGCAATGACAGCGTTCACGTGCTTTCCTCTTACTATGCCGTGTTCGCTGAAAATAAAATTCTCTACACGGTGGAAACGAACACGAATCACGAAGACATAAAGAAGAGGCTTGCGCTTCATTCCGAAATAATGCATCCCGTTGTTATGTACAGAAGGGATATAATACTTGAGCGCGGCGGATACAGAAACGTTTTCATCGAGGATTACGAACTCTGGCTTCGCATTAAAGACAACGTGATTTTTCACAATATTCCCGAAACTCTGCTCCTGAAAAGATATCGCGAATCATCGATATCAACGGACACGGCGCGAAAGAATGAATCGGTTTACGAATACACGAAAAAGTATTACGGGAATCCAACGAAGGAATTCGGCATAGATGAAAATTCGGTGAACCTTTACCGCGGATGGAGAGAATATTTCTACGGCAGCGCTGAAAAGGCGCGGTATTATTTTCTGAAGTCGCCGCTCGCGTTTCTTAAATCACCAAGAGCGGTATCTGCGTTCTTTATTACACTTCTTGGAAAAAAGGCCCTTTCGGGTTTCAGGGAACTGCGTTTAAGATTCAGGCTGGTTTACATTATGAAGTATTTTTCAACCCGTAACCGCCGCCTGAGAAAATATTTAAAGGCAAACGGATAAAATTATTTCATTCTTAATATCTCTTCATAGAACTCTATGTGTTCGCCAACCATTCTCTTCGCCGAATAAGCATCCAAAACCTGTTTGTATAATTTTTCAAATTTATATATGAGTGAATCCGCTTTATCGGCAGCGCGTATCATTTTTTCGCGGAGACTGTCCGCGCTTCCGGGATTAAAAAGCATTTCTCCGTAATCCGGAGTAAATATCTCCGACGCGCCTTTATAATTCGAAGATACAACAACGCATCCCGCCATGACGGCTTCGATAATCACCGCCGGAATGCCTTCTGAATCCCCTTCGGACGCAAAAACGAATACTGACGCGGCTGACAGCGAGTCGTAATATTCCTTTGTAAATTTCACGGCGCCGCCGAGAGAATCATTTAAACGGCGCAGGTATAATTCCTCTTCGCCTCTTCCGGAGATGCTGAACATGTATTTTCCGGGATGCGCGCGGTTAATCTCATTGGCTGCGATAATATATTTATCAAGTCCTTTGTCTTTTACAAAGCGCGAGGATGCGTGAAATGAATTCGGGGTCTTATTTCCCGTTTTCATAAAAACATTTTCTACCCCCGGTCTGATGAGCCTCACCGATTGTTTTTTTATTCCGCGGACGCCTCGCAAATAATCGCATATTTCGGAAGTCAGAACAATATGATAATCGGCTTTGTGCAGGTTCAGCCTTCCCGTATCGGGAAAAAGCCCGTGATTCGTCTGCACGGTTTTAACGTTCAGAAATTTCGAGCCGTAAAAAGATATGTTCGCCGCGTAGTGATTATGCGAGTGTATTATACCGACGGAGTTTTTCTTTGAAAAATCTCTTACAAACTTTATCGCGTCCGCAAAATTCTTCAGCGTTCTGTTTTTATGATTCAGGACAGGATTAACTGCAGCCGCGCAATTTAATTTTTCAAAGGCTTCTGTTTTGTCGCCGCCGCCCGCGAGCACGAACACTTTAAATCCGCTCAAAGATGAAATGTGCTTCACGAGAAGATAAACGTGATTCGTGACACCGTCAATTTCGTTCAGTTCGTTTGCGATGTACAATATATTTATCATCGTTGAACGCGCTCCCCGTAAATTTTTTCATACCCCATCAGCATTTTCTCAATCGTAAACAAGAACTTTGTGTTTTCTTTTCCGCTAATTCTCCCGCCGTATAATTCGCGAACTATCAATTCCGCTGTACCGTTAATATCGCGTTTATCCGCTTCTATCAGCCCTTCGTAACCTTTGAGAATTTCACCGTTACCTCCAGAAAGGTCGGTTATTACCGGGACTCCGCAGGCGGTCGCCTCAAGCAACACGAGGTCGAAAATTGTCCTGTCGGAAAGCATAATCACCGCGTCGACGGATTTCATCAAAGATATCACGACATCGTGGCTCAGTTTGCCCGCCAGAGTTACGTTGCCCCCGAGGTCATATTTTTTTATCAGACTTTTGATTTCGGGAGTGAGGTGCCCGTATCCGGCATTTATAAGAAGAGGATTTTTTCCCATCTCTCTCAGCGCTGAAATCACTCTCAATATTGTTCCTATGTTCTTCTGGCGGATGTGCCCGGCAACGCTGAGAAGAACCACGTCGTGCCCTTTTCCGCGTCCGAATTTATCAAGCAGATTTTTTGAGGGAGTTATTTTTTTAATTCGCTCTTTGTCGATACCGTTGTTTATGATTCTGATATCTTTATTCTCAGCCAAGGCGCCGCTATAATCTTTAAGAAAGAGTTCTTTCGCGAATAATCCCGGAAAAGTTATTATGTCCGCGGAGTTAAAAGATTCAATTTCCCTTCTCTTTAGTTCGGGCATCAGGCTCCTGACGAAATTGTTCTTTGAAGCCGCGTCCGCCCAGTCGTTTTCTATCGAACCGTTTCCGTGTATCGTGAGCACTTTCAGCGCTTTGTCGTTTCCCGTGAAATAATAATGCGACAGAGTATCGTGAGAGTGAATCACGTCGTAATCGCGCGCTCCCTCGTGCTTGCGGAAAAACGAATCGCGGAGTTTGAAGTGCCTTTTCAGGTACGCGCCGTTTGCCGTGAGCATTCTGTAAATGCCTGTGTTGTAATACAGGTAGTCCGTTATGATTTTTCTGGCGGCTGGTTTCAAACGTATTTCAGGCGCTTCGTCCGCATTGGCAATAAAATTTCCGTACGAAAGAAAATCCTTCTGATAATTAATATTATCGAACGACTTCAGAAGTTTGTAAATAATATTATTCGGTCCTCCCTGAGCGTCGTTCGGGAGTCCGTCGAATGAAGTGAATAATATTTTTCTTCTTGAATTCATCCCAGTTTCCTCACACTCATCAGGCATTGTGCCACGACCTGCCCGATGTCATAATATTGAAAATAAGGATGCATGCCCGCGAAAAAAACATCTTTAAGTTTTCCCGCGTCCCTTTTGTATTTATTAAAAATTTCGAGCGCTTCGAGAGTGCGTTTCGGATAGAATCTTTCACCGTCCTTTGCTGCAATTTCCTTGCAGATGGTCGTGGAATCCGAGAACCCGCCCGTTATGCGCTTAAATTCTGTTATTCTGTAGTAAGGCTCTTCTCCCGGAAAATTTACGACCGCGTGATTCTGATAA
>CAZOQR010000011.1:22339-24431 GCA_964581915.1 uncultured Ignavibacteriaceae bacterium
CGGCAGTCGGAGTCGTACCTCACATTAATTCTTCCGCATACATTCGGAGCGAGTTTCGAAGGATGCTCGAACCATATTTTTTCGGTAAAACGCTCGAAGAATTTTTCATATAAATCCCTGCCAACCCTTGCCAGCATTACCTCTTCAGAGTTTGCCGGAACAGATATATCCGGCGTCACAGAATCGAAATATTCCTTTGTCTCCTCTGCGTTTGTAAGGTTCAGAGAATACAATTTGTTAAGCGTCACCATGTTCACGGGTATCGGATAATCCGAACCGTGGTGACGCGAGACAACGCGATGTTCGTATTTTATCCAGCCGGTAAACGCCGAGAGAAAATCAAAGACTTTTTTATCGTTAGTGTGAAATATATGAGGTCCGTATCTGTGCACGAGAATTCCGTTATCGTCGGTATAATCATAGGCGGTTCCCGCGATGTGATTCCTGCGGTCAACCACGAGAACTTTCTTATTCAGAATGTCCGCAATTAATCTTGCCGTTGTTATTCCGGCGAAACCCGCGCCCGCTATTAAGTAATCGTATTTCAATACGCTGAAAGCAATTTTTTTCTTTTTATGTATGCCGCCATTAATAGCAGCACAAGCAATTCCGTCGCGGTTATTGAAATTGAGGTTCCTTCTGCGTGGAGAAAAGGAACAATCATGAATGACAATAACAGAAAGAACACCAGCGACGCGAAAATAATCATCAGGAACTGCCTCTTATATCCTCTGTTTAGAACCGTCTGAACCCCGAACAGATTGTTAAGGGAAATGAAAAACGGAATCAGAGCCATTATTCTTAATAATACCGCCGAGTCTGTAAACGCATTCCCGAAAATTATTTTTATTATAAAATCCGCGAAAACAAACAGAAGAAGCGAACAGGCAAAAGAAACCGCACCGATTATTACTGCCGAAGTTTTTATCAACTCAATTCCTTTTTTAAGGTCAGAGGAAAGGAGCGATGAGATTCTCGGGTACGTGCTTTCGTTCAGGTTTGAGATCAGACCGTTTACGCCCGTAATTACTTTGTCTGCCGCGGCATAAAGCCCTACAATGCCAAAATCTGTAAACAAGCCGAGAATGAACGTGTTCGCATAACCGTAAATGCTCGTGCAGATTATGGAAAGAAACACTTCAAGTCCGTCCGCGAGAGCGTTCTTTATGCTCGCGAACGGCGGCATTATAAAACCGTAGCGGAACTTCAGCGCGACTATTCCCGCTCCTGCAAGTCCAAGAACAAGGTTGCCTGCGTTAAGCAGCACGGCGTAGAGAAGAAAATCGCCTTTTTCCCTGACAAAAATAAATATCAAAACAACTGTTATCGTCTTTATAATTATGCCGGGCACGGCTATGTATTTCATTTTTTCCATTCCCTTGAAAAACCACTGCGGAAAAAGCGCGGTGCCCGCAAGCGTTCCGAGATGAACAAGATATATGCTTTTGCTGCCTGAAAACTCTTCGAAAGAAAATACTATCACGGAAAATACCGCGGCGGATACAAGAAAAAGTATGACTTTTGCCGACAGCACCGAGTTGTATATTTCCACGCACCTGGTTCTGTCTCCGCGGTTCCTTGCAATATCCCTGTTTGCCGTGATATTGAAACCATAATCCTCCGCTATCATGAAAAACCCGGCGAACGCGGCAGCAAAATTCACCAGTCCGAAATAATCCGCTCCGATTACTCTTACCGCGTACGGTACGGATATTAACGGAATTATTATGTTGATTGCCTGCAAAGCCGACAAAGCCCCAAAACCGGAGAATATTATTTTGATATCTTTATTCTTAATAGTATTGATATTAATTTGTATGGCTGTGAAATTTACATTAATAAACATTAATATTTAGTGAAATTATTTGTCAACTTGCGCGGACACCGGCTCGGTGATTATTCCGGAAAGCCACACGCTATCGATGCCGTTCCCGTGTTTGCTCTGTCATCCTTAATTGAAGCAGCGAATAATCAATGACAGCAAGAATACTAAAATATCCGGCAGCGGCACTGTATTTGATTTTTCTCGCGCTTCTGGTTTATTATTCCTTCTATTTTAAAAGAGCCGACATTATTATCCGGGTGTCATTCC
>CAZOQR010000012.1:0-17060 GCA_964581915.1 uncultured Ignavibacteriaceae bacterium
CCCGCGTTCGCCATCGAAAGTATTCCCTTCTTGCTGTGCTTCAGCCCGGGTCCGAATTCGTCCTTGATTGTCGTTCCCGAACCGCCTCTTCCCGTTCCTGTCGGGTCGCCGCCCTGTATCATGAATCCGTCGATTATTCTGTGGAATATTATTCCGTTGTAGAAACCTTTCTCTACGAGGCTTCTGAAGTTTTCTGTCGTTATGGGCGCTTCCTTGCTGAAGAGTTTCGCCTTGAACGTGCCCATCGATGTTTCGAATTTTACGTAATCCAATTTTTTATCGTCCTTTTTAGTTTCCGAATCCTTTGTCTCTGTCTTTATGCTGTCTTTCTTTACTTCGTTCTGTGTCTGCGTTGTCTGCGTCTTCACAGAATCCGTTTTCTTTACTTCATTCTTCACGTCTTCCTTCCCGCAGCCGAGCGCGAACACGGATACGAAAACAAGACCGATGAATACCGCAAGAATCTGTTTCATTAATTTTTGCTCCTTAATTTATTATTAAAATTGTTTTAGAAATCTGATGTCGTTTTCGTAGAACATTCTTATGTCGGGCACGCCGTGCCTTATCATTAGCGTTCTTTCGATTCCCATTCCGAACGCGTATCCGGTGTAAACTTCAGGGTCGTAGCCGACGTTAACGAACACGTTAGGGTCAACCATTCCGCATCCCAGTATTTCAAGCCATCCCGTGTACTTGCATATCCTGCATCCCTTTCCCTTGCAGAGATAACACTCAACGTCCATCTCGCCCGACGGTTCCGTGAACGGGAAAAAACTCGGACGAAGCCTCGTCTTTAAATCCTTGCCGAAAAATTCCTTCGCGAAATAATCAAGCGTGCCTTTCAGTTCCCTGAAAGTTACTCCCTTGTCAACGTATAATCCCTCTACCTGATGAAACATAGCCAGTGAACGCGCGCTTATTGCCTCGTTCCTGTAACATTTTCCGGGGCTTATTATCCGGACAGGCGGCGGCTGGTTCTGCATCACGTGAATCTGTGCGGGTGAAGTCTGTGTCCTTAATAAATAACTCTTTCCCTTTCCTTCGCTGTCGAGATAAAACGTGTCCTGCATGTCGCGCGAGGGATGATAGTCGGGCGTGTTCAAAGCGTCGAAGTTGTAATACTCGTCCTCAATCTCGAATCCGCCCGCGACCTGGAAACCGATTCTTTCGAAAATCCTCGTGATGTCCTCGAGAGCCTGCGTGATTAAATGCTTCGTCCCTATGTTGTACGTCCTGCCCGGCAGCGTGTAATCTTCGATGGAGGTTCCCTTCGTACTTTCATTCTCGAGTTTTTCCTTAATCGAATCAAACTTGCTCTGCGCGAGATTCTTCAGTTCGTTCAGCGCCTTGCCGACAGCGCCTTTCTGCGTCTTGTCAACATTCTTGAAATCTTCAAATAAATCATTAATTAGCCCCTTGCGGCTTAAAAATTTCAGCCTGAACTGTTCAAGTGTTTCCGCGTCCGGTATCTGGTAAGCGTTTACATCCGCCTTTATATTTTCGATTTTGTCAATCATAGTTTGAAATATCAGTGAATTTACTTTATTTTTTCCAATTTTTATATGTAAATCTGTACGGAATAGTTCCGGAAATACGCGGCAGCGCGGATTTCTGTGCAAAAATTCTAATGACGAATTTTGGTGCCCTGAACGCGGAAACAAAAAGCGTAAAACTAATTATCTCTCCGGCTTAGTCCGCGTCCGCCGCCGCGGATAGCCGTGGGCAAGTAAAGCAAAATCCAACAACCGTTTTAACGGTTTAAAATTGCACGCATCAACACCGAAAATAATTATGTCTTCAAAAATTTCCCGAAACTATCCCCGCACGATAAAAAAATCAAATAAAAAAAGCGGGTTACCCTAACCCGCTTCGTGTTTGTCGTGAGTTTCCTCCTCACATCAAAAACTTTCGCCCGCGACTTAACTCATCGCGAATTTTACTATTTCGTTGAATGCTTCTATGTTGTTGTACGCGAGGTCCGCTAATGTCTTTCTGTTTACGTCAACGTTCTTCTTCTTCAGCGCGCCCATTAACTGTGAATATGATATCCCGCTGATTCTTGCAGCGGCGTTTATTCTCACTATCCAGATATTTCTGAATACTCTCTTTTTGAGTTTTCTGTCGCGGTATGAATGCGTCAGTCCTTTTTCGACCGCGTTCTTCGCTACCGTGAATACCTTGCTTCTCGCTCCTACGTAGCCCTTGGCCTGTTTTAAGATTTTTTTCTTGCGCGCGTGCGCCGCTACTTTGTTTTTCGATCTTGGCATTTTCTAAACCTTTCTTTTAATTTAAAAATTGAGGCACCCGTACGGGATTTTAAAGCCTCTTCTTGTTTAAATTATTCCCGTCACGAATCAAATCGTCTTGTTGTTTTGCGTCCGGAAATAAAATATCAAAGAACATAATCCCTTCGGATTATTCGGCAAGGATTAATCTCTTTATCCTGCCTGAGTCACCTTTCGAAACTAAAGTTGCTTTCTGCAACTGTCTTTTCCTCTTGTTAGATTTCTTGGTCAAAATATGACTCCTGTAAGATTTCTCTCTTTTCAGTTTTCCCGTGCCGGTTACCTTGAATCTCTTAGCCGACGCCCGGTTTGATTTCATCTTAGGCATTTATGTGTTGTGATTTATTAAAAAATTTAATTTTCGTTTTGTTCCTGTACTATCGCGCCGCCTGTGTCCTCTTTAACTTCCGTCTTCTCGTCTCCCTTGCCTCCCGCGTGTTTCTCGTCCTTCACTGCGGGTTTATTCATCTTGGCTATCTTCGTGTTGTACGCTACGATCTTGTTCTTGTCGGGCAGCAAATACGCAGTCAGCATTTTTCCCTCGAGTTTCGGCGGCGCCTCGAGTTTTCCGATGTCAACAAGTTTTTCAAGCACCTCGTCCATCAACTTCTTGCCGATTTCCGGATGCGTTATCATTCTTCCTTTGTAAAGAACCGTCGCCTTAATCTTGTGCCCGTCAAATAAAAACTGCCGCAGGTGCTTCGTCTTGAAATCTATGTCGTGTGAATCCGTGTTCGCGTTGAACCTTATCTCTTTTACCGTCATCACGCTCTGGTTCTTCTTCTGCTGCTTTTCCTTCTTCTGTCTTTCGTAATTGTATTTCCCGTAATTTATTATCTTGCAGACGGGCGGCTTGGAATTGGGGGCTATTTCAACGAGGTCGAGATTTCTCGATGACGCAAGCCTCAAGGCTTCCTGTGAAGACATCACACCCAGCGGGTTTCCGTCTTCGTCTATAACTCTGATTTGGTAAGAAGTAATATCCTGATTTACTCTTTCCTTGTATTTCTTGTCTTTAATTAAGGTTTCCTTTCTTTATTTTAAAAATCGTACTTGAATGCTTTTTCCGCAATATTAAATTTAACCTTTTGAATGAAATCTTTCAATTCAAAAGTGCCTTTGTCGCCGCTTCCGTGGATTCTTAATGAAACGTTCCTGCTCTGCTTTTCCTTATCACCTAAAATCAGCATGTATGGTATCTTTCTGTTCTCGGATTCACGGATTTTATACCCGATTTTTTCGCTCCTGTCGTCATAATACACTCTAAATCCTTCATTTATCAATATTTTATAGACCTCTTCGGCATAGTCTTTCTGATTGTCCGTTAAAGGCAAAACCGATATCTGAACAGGGGCTATCCATGCAGGAAAATTCCCCGCGTAATGCTCTGTCAGAATTCCTACAAATCTTTCGAAACTTCCGTAAATCGCCCTGTGTATCATGACCGGACGATGCTTCTGTCCGTCAGAACCCTCGTAAACAAGGTCAAATCTCTCGGGCAGATTGAAATCCAATTGCACTGTCGCTAACTGCCAGGTCCTGTTCAATGCGTCCTTGATGTGCACGTCTATCTTCGGTCCGTAAAAAGCGCCGTCCTTCTCGTTAACCTTGTATTCCAGATTGTTAACTTTTAATGCCTGCGCGAGTGATTCTTCGGCGCTGTTCCATACTTCAGCATCGCCCATGAATTCATCGGGTCTTGTCGAAAGATAATACATCGGCGTAAATCCGAATGCCGAATAGGTTTCTGTCATCAGTTTCAGAACGTTGGTAATTTCTTCCAGTATCTGGTCGTATCTCGCGAAAATATGAGCGTCGTCCATCGTGAACTGCCTTACCCTGAACATTCCTCCGAGCGCTCCGCGGATTTCATTCCTGTGCATGCGCCCGAGTTCGCTGAGACGTAAAGGCAAATCCCTGAAACTTCTGAGTTTCGAAGAATATACTATCGTTGACTCGGGACAGTTCATCGGCTTCAGGTACATCGGCTCGTCGTCGCTTATTATCTTGAACATGTTATCCATGTAATGAGATGTGTGACCCGATGTCTTGAACAACGGTTCCCGTACAATAATCGGAGTGCTTATTTCGTCGTATTCGTACTTGTCGTGCAGTTTGCGCGAAAAACTTTCTATCTCCCTGTATATTATCATTCCGTTAGGAAGCCAGAACGGCGCCCCCGGACTCACGTCGTGGAACAGGAACAGGTCGAGTTCCTTGCCGAGTTTCCTGTGGTCGCGTTTCTTTGCTTCTTCAAGATTCTTTATGTGCTGGTCGAGTTCCTTCTGCGATGGAAATGTTATTCCGTATATCCTCTGCAGCATCTGGCGCTTTTCGTCGCCTCTCCAGTAAGAACCGGACACCGACATGAGTTTAACCGCTTTAACGTGCGATGTAGAAGGAAGATGCGGTCCCCTGCATAAATCGGTAAATCCGCCCTGATGATAAAGCGATACAACGCTCTCATCTTTAGCAATGGTTTCAAGTATCTCTACCTTGTAAGGATCAATCCTCTTTGTCTTGAAATATTCAACCGCGTCCTCGCGCTTCATTTCTTCCCTGACGGGATGCAGGTCGCGCTTCGCTATATCAAGCATTCTCGCTTCTATATTCTTTAAATCCTCTTCGCTGAATTTCTTCTCGCTGTCAACATCATAATAAAAACCGCCGTCAATCGCGGGACCCACGCCGAACTTCGCGCCCGGATACAGTTCCTCGATTGCCTGCGCCATCATGTGCGAAGAAGTGTGCCAGTAACATTCCTTTCCCTCATCCGAATCGAACTTATAAAACACGATTTTGGAATCACCGTCTATCGGCGCCGACATGTCTTTCTTCGCTCCGTTAACATCCGCTACAAGAACCTGCTTCGCAAGCCTTTCGCTTATGCTTTTCGCAATTTCGAATGCGCTGATTCCCTTTGGAAACTCTTTAACGCTCCCGTCGGGAAATGTTATTTTTATTTTCTCGTCCACTTCTTTATAACATTATATAGTTAAATCCGATTCTGAATAAATTTGATTTAGTATGGAAATGAATCGGAACTACTTTTACAAATAAAAAGTGGGCGGTAATGGACTCGAACCAATGGCCTCCACGATGTCAACGTGGCGCTCTAACCAACTGAGCTAACCGCCCTAAGAACTACAAAATTAAGCAATTAAATCGCCTTTATCAATAGAATTTTGTCTGCTTTTGTGACTTTGTTATCCGTTTTTATCGTCATATCTTGATTAATGTCTCAGGTTATCGTTGTTGTCGGCATTGACCCCGCGGGCAGTACTAATCGAAATACGGGAATCTGTCCGATGCATAATAAAGAAATCGTTGACTGCAAAACTTTGTCCACAGATAATCAGATTCTCGATTTCGTGAAGTCATCAAATGCCTGTATCGTGGCGATGGATGCGCCCTGTCACCGACGCTTGTACCCTATACCTTTACATTATAGGTAAAGCCGAAATTCCCGGCTCCGGAAAAAGGCGCTATCATACTCCCCAAAAAGGTTTGAATATTAATATAAATTTACTTAAATTATATGTTTTAAATAAAGAAATACTATGCCTTTAAGACACAAATCAGCTCAGAAAAGAGCCAGACAGACATTAAAAAGAACTGAAAAGAATAAAAAATACAAAGTTTTAATAAAAAGTTCTGTAAAGAAAGTCCTGACCGCTAAGGATAAAACAGAAGCGCTGGCGGAGTTCAAAAAAACAACGAGAACACTCGACAGAGCCGCGACAAAGGGTGTGATACCCAAAAACAAAGCCGCGAATACAAAATCGAAACTCGCGAAACGCATAAATAAATCGGCAAAATAAATACATAATATACATGATTTTAAACGGCGGTTATGTTACTGCCGTTTTTTATTTAATCCGGTTCCCCGCTCGCATTATCTTTGATTCCGAAATTTTATTTGCCTAATTTTGTATAATATAATCTTAACATATCAATGAAATACAAAATTACTTTAGTTGTTTTTATCATTGCCTTAATCTCAGTATCATTCAAATCAATCTCAGTCGAAAAATCTCCGCTTGAGAAATACAGCACAGTGAAAGTTTACCTGAATTCTCAGGAAGATTTTAACCTGCTTGCTTTGAATGATATTGAGTTCGAGCATTATCGCGGCAGCCTGAAAGACGGCATCACGCTCGTCATTAATCAGGAAGAAATCGCGAGACTCCATAACACAGGCTTAAGATACGACGTTACAATTCCCGATATGGATGAATACTACCGGACCAGACCTCAATCAACCCGTAAGGAACTTCAGACGGCCGAAGACATAAAAACTGCCGACAATGTCAGAGGATTTACTTACGGAAGCATGGGCGGCTTCTATACCTACGCGGAGATGGTGCAAAAACTCGATTCTCTGAGACTGCAATACCCGGCTCTGATAACCGCGAAGCAGAACAGGGGCACTTCGGAGCAGGGACGCGTAGTATGGTCCGTGAAAATTTCCGATAACGCCGACGTCGACGAATCAGCGACGGAACCGGTGATTTACTTCGACGGTCTCCATCACGCGCGCGAACCGCAGGGAATGGCAACCCTCTTTTATTATATGTGCTGGCTCCTCGATAATTACGGCACGAACAGCGAAGCGACCTACATCGTAAACAACCGCGAGATTTATTTTATTCCGATAGTGAACGTCGACGGATACTATTACAACCAGACGACCAATCCGAACGGAGGCGGAGACTGGCGGAAGAACAGAAGAAACAACGGAGGCTCTTACGGCGTGGACCTTAACAGGAATTACTCCTATATGTGGGGATATAATAATCAGGGCTCGAGCGGAACTCCTTCATCCGATACATACCGCGGGCCTTCTGCAGCATCAGAACCGGAAGTTCAGGCAGTGCAGAATCTCTTGAACCTCTATCATCCGAAAATCGGAATTTCAATGCACTCTGTAGCGGGTAAAACGCTCAATCCATTCGGCTATAAAGATACAGTCGGCTCGTACAATATTTATTCGGAATTCGCGTCGAATTTCGGTTCGGGCACTGAATATCTTTATGGAACGGTTTATCAAATGCTCGCTTATTATTCAAACGGAACTACAAGGGATTACGGCGAATCTATCGGAACGTATATGTGGGTCGTTGAATGCGACGGCTCCGGCTTCTGGCCGACCCAGGGAGAAATAATTCCGTTAGCATCAGACATTTCAAGATTTCTCAAATACGTTACATACGCCGGCGGCGAGATGGTTGATATGCAGAACTTCAGCGTTACGGGAAAAGGATACGCGGAAAAAAACGACACGCTGCAGATTCAGGTAGGCGTCAGGAACAAAGGTCTTTCAAAAACAGCGAAGAACGTTACCGTCACGCTCACGACCGCTTATCCCAATGCGGTCTCTCTGGTTAATACGGTTAGTTACGACAGCATCTCATCGCGTCAGGTAAAGTACAATTCTACCGCTCCGTTTAAATTCAGACTGACGAACTCCGCGGCGCTTATGGACGAAATCCTTTTCGTCGCAAGCGTTAAAATGCAGGGCGTGGAAACTGACAGGGATACAATAAGAATTAACGTAGGCAAAACCAATAATCTCTTCTTCGATAACGCTGAGACCGGAACCGGAAACTGGACAAAATCAGGAAACCAGTTGATGTGGGACACCTCGTTCTGCGATTCGTGGAGCGGTATCAAGTCGTTTACCGATTCAAGATACAGCAACACGAAAGACAATACCAACAACCAGTTCACGCTTACTAATGCAATAAGCCTTGCGAACACCAACAACCCGAGAGTCGAATTCGCCGCCAAATGGGCGATGGAAAAATCGGGCTCAACGTATTATGATTATACCAGACTCCAGATTAGCACTGACAACGGCTCCACCTGGACAAGCCTGCCGGGACGCTATACGGTAACCGCCTCGTCGCAGCCGGGCTGGTCGGGCAGCAGAAGATGGGTTTATGAAAGCATCAACCTGAACGCTTACAAAAATATGAATGTAAAGTTCAGATTTACTATGTACACGGATTCAGGCACTCCCGGCGACGGATTTTACTTCGACGATTTCAGGGTGGTGGATTACTTCAACTCGGTTACGGGAATCTCAAATATTTCGGGCGAAGCGCCTTCTGTTTATTCATTATCGCAGAATTTCCCGAATCCGTTCAATCCTTCGACAAGCATAAAATTCGGCCTGCCGAAAGACGGATTCGTTTCTCTGAAAATATTTGACGTAACGGGAAAAGAAATCATGAAATTGCTTTCCGCCGATATGAAAGCGGGTTCTTACAAGATTGATTTCAACGCCGCCGATTTGTCAAGCGGTATATATTACTATCAGATAACGTCGGGCTCTTTCGTTGAGACCAGGAAAATGATTTTGATAAAGTAATCGCATATCTTAAAGCGGTTTTTTTGAAAGCCCGTATCACTCCGATACGGGCTTTTTATCCATTATTCCGCTGTTCCTATGAAATGAGTTTATTGTTAAATGATAATTTCCCGTTGGTAAAGCAGTCTTTTTTTATTATAGTTTTTTAATGATTAAAATACCATATTTTTGAGAAAATAAAATTCAGATTATGAAATCCTTAAAACCGGTTTTACTATTAGTTACAGTATTATTCCTCGCCTGGTCATTATACGGCTGCGGATATAATTCTCTGGTTTCGTCGGAGGAGAAAGTCACTTCCGCGTGGTCACAGGTTGAGAACCAGTACCAGAGAAGAGCCGACCTGATTCCGAACCTCGTGAAAACAGTTCAGGGCGCCGCGGATTTTGAAAAAAGCGTGCTTACTGAAGTCACTGAAATGAGAAGCCGCGTCGGTCAGGTGAAAATCAACCCTGAAGACCTGAATGACCCCGAGAAATTCCAGAAATATCAGCAGGCTCAGGACCAACTGTCGTCAGCGTTATCCAGATTATTGGTCGTGTCTGAAAATTATCCTCAGTTGAAATCTAATGAAAGTTTCCTGCAACTCCAGTCTCAACTCGAAGGGACCGAAAACAGAATCGCCGTCGAAAGAAGAAAATTCAACGAGGCAGTTCAGCAGTTCAACACCGAGGCGAGAAGTTTTCCGACTGTAATAACCGCCAAGATTTTCGGCTTCAAGGAAAAGCCGTACTTTAAGGGAAAAGAAGGCAGCGATCAGGCTCCCGACGTCGATTTCAACTTCAACAAGGAAGAGAAAAAAAACAAATAGTAATTAGTAATTAATAATTAGTAATTACTAAAACATACTTTTTTTACTTTTAGTAAAGGAGGATAACTTGAAATCCGAAGGAGGAAATCTTGTTGTTGAGAAATCGTATGATTTTTCGGTGCGGATAGCAAAACTATACCGGTATCTCTGTGAAAAAAAGAGAGAAAATATTTTAAGCAGGCAGGTTCTTCGAAGCGGTACTTCGATAGGTGCGAATGTTGAAGAAGCGATTGGGGGAGTCTCCAGAAAAGATTTTTTGAACAAATTATCTATTGCTTATAAGGAAGCAAGAGAAACGAACTACTGGCTTAGAATATTGAAAGATATAGAATATTTGAATCAGAGTATGTTTGATTCATTGATTAAAGATTGCGACGAAGTTACAAGAATAATCTTTTCGATAATTCGAACGTCAAAGAATAATGACGAAAAGCAATCGTAAAGTTTGAAATAAAACGGAATATTAGAATCAAATTAGTTTGACTCATTTATTAGAAGTTGACTGAAGTCAAACTAATAGTTTTTTTCGATAATTCGTACATTAAAGTAGATAGTGGCTCTTGAAATTACTAATTACTAATTAATAATTACTAATTGTCTGTTGAAGCGTAGCGCAGTAATAATGGCAGGCGGCTTCGGAACCCGACTCCGACCGCTGACGAATAACATTCCGAAACCGATGGTTCCGATTGTTAACGTTCCGATGCTCGAGCACGTGATAACCCTGCTCAAATTGCACGGCATAACGGATTACGTCATGCTCCTGTATTACCAGCCCGAAATAATCAGAAGGTACTTCGGCGACGGTTCGAAATTCGGAGTTAAGATAGACTACGTGCTGCCCGACAAGGATTACGGCACGGCAGGCGCCGTTAAACTGTCCGAAAAATTCATCGACGACGAGTTTCTCGTTATAAGCGGGGACGTAATAACGGATTTCAACCTGTCCGATATCTACGGCTTTCACGAAGAAAAAAATTCCGTCGCTACAATATCACTCTATAGTTCGGACAATCCCCTTCAATACGGCATAGTCCTTACCGACAGCGGGAACAGAATAGTCAGATTTCTCGAAAAACCTTCTTCGTCCGAAGTTTTTTCCGATACAATCAATACGGGCATTTACTGTTTCGGCAAAAAAATATTTGACTATATTCCCGAAGGCGAAAATTTTGATTTCTCAAAAGACCTTTTCCCGCTGCTGCTTAAAGAGAACATTCCGATTTACGGATTCAAGAGCAAAGGCTACTGGCGCGATGTCGGCAATCTCGAAGAATACATTAACGCGAATATGGACGTGCTCGAAGGCGAACTTTCCCATATTACATTCGGGAAATCAGGCACGAACTGCGTCAGCGGCAGCGCGAAGATTGAGAAAGGAGCGGTCGTCGAAAACAGCATTGTCGGAAACGAAGTCCTCGTTGAAAAAGGCGCTGAAGTTCGGAACTCAATCCTCTGGAACAACGTGGTCGTTCATTCGGGCGCTAAGATTATTTTTGACGTCATTGGAAAAAACTGCGAAATCGGCGAGGGCACGAGAATTAATGATTTCGTTTTTGTAGGCGATAACTGTCATATCGGCAAGAACGTGTTCGTTAGTTCAAGCATTAAAATCTGGGATAAGAAAAACATCGACAATAATTCGAAGGTCACGAGAAGCCTCATCCAGGAAGACACCTTCTTCAACGACCTTTTTACGGACTCGAGAATAACAGGACTTTCAAATCTGCAGATAAATCCGGAATTCGGCTCTAAACTCGGCTCCGTTTACGGCGCGTTCATCGGAAGAAATAAAAGCGTGCTCGTCGGAAGGGATATCGACGATATCTCTAATATGATTAAACGCTCGATTACCTCGGGAATACTGTCGGCAGGTGATAACGTGCACGACCTTCAGGTCATACCAATTCCGATTATGCGCCAGGAACTCAAAAGCGGAAGCCACGCGGGCGGCATCTTCGTCCGCAAATCTCCCTTCGACCCGGGCTCGACTGACATAATATTCTTCGATAAGGACGGGAAAGACCTGTCGAGCAGCAAGACAAAATCAATCGAAAGAATGTTCTTCAGCGAGGAATATCAGAGAGCCGACTATCCTGATGTGGGGACTCTCAGGTATCCCGAAAGAACCAACGAAAAATATAAAGAGCATTTTATCGAATCGCTCGACCTGGAATCAATCCGCAAACGCAAGTTCAAGATTGTTCTTGATTATTCACACGGTATCGCTTCGACTATTTTTCCGAATATTCTCGGAGAATTCAACTGCGAGGTCGTTTCCCTCTCAGCCCATCTCGACAAGCACAGAATTACAAGGGAAGAGGACGAATTCAAGAAAGCCCTGAATGATTTCTGCTTCGTAGTGAAATCCCTGAAATTCGACATCGGTTTTATGATTGACGCGGGAGGCGAAAAAACCTGGATGGCGACTCACGACGGAAGACTAATTGACGATTACAGGTTCCTCGTTGTTATGCTTAAACTCTTCCTTACCGCGAATCCGGACGCGAAAAAAATCGCCGTGCCTGTTCAGGCGTCGCGCGAAGTCGATATGGTCGCTGACCGGTACGGCGTCGAAGTTATACGCGTCAAAGACTCTCATTATAATATGATGATGGCGTGCAACGATAAGGAGGTTAAATTCGTCGGCGGAACCCGACGCGGCGTGTTTTTCCCCGATTTTCTTTACGCTACAGACGGAATGTTCTCGATAGCGAAAACGCTTGAAATGATTTCCAAAACCGGACTTTCAATCGAACAGATCGACAGGGACATTCCAAGGCTTTATATGGCTAAACTTAATCTGCCCTGCCCGAGAGAGGACAAGGGAAAGGTTATGAGAAAGTTTATGGAGGACACGATTAACTACAAGCAGCAACTTATTGACGGGGTCAAGGTTTTTCTGAATGACACGGACACCGTGCTCTGCATCCCCGATAAATCAAGAAATATCGTGCACCTGAACGTCGAAACTGACTCGGCGGAAAGGTCTTCCGCGCTTCTCGAAGATTTCAAAATCAAAGTTCAGAAATATATAAGATAATTTTTACAAATTTTAATATTCAAATAAATGAAAGTTAGCGACATTTTAACGGAACAGATTATTGCAATAAATCTATCCGCTAACGACAAGAACGAAGCAATAAATAAAATGATAGACCTTGCCGCGGGCTCGGGCAATATCCTTGACCTCGAAGCAGTGCGCAGCTGCGTGTTCGAAAGGGAAAAACTCGTCTCGACAGGCGTCGGAAAGGGTTTTGCCATTCCTCACGGGAAATCCGACGATATTAAGGACATCGTCGCGGCGTTTGCCATAATGAAAGAACCCGTGGATTTTGATTCAATTGACGGAGAAAAAGTTACATATATATTTCTGCTCGTCGGAAAAGACAGCATGCTCAATATGCACATCAAACTCCTTAGCCGAATCTCAAGGCTTATGAATAAAGATGAATTCAGAGAAAAACTCCTTACGGCAAAATCAAAGGAAGAAGTTCTCAAAATGTTCAAAGAAGAAGAGCAAAGTTATCTGGATATCTAGCGCCTCAGACAGCGTGAAGTTCTTTTAACAGATTCTCGATTTCCTCATCCTGCAGGTCGGCAAACCACAAGTCGGCCCGCGATTCTATTGAGGGTATTCCCTTGCCGCGTTTTGTATTCGCGATTACCAAAGTCGGCTTACCCGCTTCCGGACGCGAAAACGCCCTCGATAAGGACGCGAAATCATGCCCGTCGGCGGTTCGTACCGACCACCTGAACGACTTGAATTTTTCCTGTATAGACTCCAGCCTGATAAGTTCTTCCGTTCCTGCGTTCGCCTGATACTTGTTCCTGTCAATTATCGCGATCAGGTTGTCGGTTTTTTTCGAACCCGCTACAAGCGCCGCTTCCCATACCGAACCTTCGTTTAATTCGCCGTCGCCCATCAGCACGACAACCTTGTTCGTCTGATTCCTCGTCTTGCAGTCCATCGCGACCCCTGCCGCTATCCCAAGCAGATGACCTAATGAGCCCGAATGAAATTCTATACCCGGTACGTTCAAATTCGGCTGCCAGTATATGAAATCATTCATCTTTAAATGATTGCGGAGCCTTTCCTTTCCTATAATTTCCGATTCGGCGAGAACCGAATAAAGCGCCGATACGTTGTGACCTTTCGACAGGAACACGTAATCCCTCGTCGGATCGTTAAGATTATCCTTGTTGATGTTAAGATAATGCCCGTACAGGAACACGAGTATGTCCGCGCACGAAAGCGACGAACCGAGAAAATTACCCCCGCCCGTTGACATCCGAACGATGCTTTCCCTTACTCTTAACGCCGTGCTTTTCAAATCCTGAATGTTTAACTTTGCCATCTCTGTATTTTAATATGTTATTTCCCTGATTGCGTCGGAAACCGAAAATTTGTCTATCACTTTCTCCCCTATCTTGCACTCGCTGCATTTTTCCTTCGTGCAGTAAAAATTATGAAGGTGAATAATGCCCTGGCTTTCGCAAATGCTATCGGGCGTCAGACCGATATGCTTTTTCATATCCTTCAGTATTGTGTTGTCGCTTCTGTCACACTCCGTCCTGTATAGTTTTTTCATCTTCAGAAACAGGTCCTCGTTTCTGAATTCGCGAGAATAAACGTACACGAGCGGAATTATGACGTTTACGATTATATCATCTATCCTTGACTGGCCCGCCGCGGTTTTAACGGTACCCGACAATTTACCGAAATCGTAATGCGTTTTCCAGTACCCGGAATAGTTTATTCCCGATAACAGGTTCGATATGTCTTTCATCGTGTCCCTGCTGTTCTTGAAACAGAATATAATCCTCTTGAATAAATTTCCTCTCAGTATTTCATACAAAAAACCCGAGGCATATGCCATTCTTAATGTGGGGAAATTGACGGGACGAAGCCTGAAATAATTCCACTCGGACCTGTCCATCGCTTCTATTCTCAGTTCTTTGTTCAATGCCGTCCACTTCGCCTTCAGCCTTGAAACGTATGAATCCCTGTCCGCCTGAATCAATCCCGATGCGCCGAACAAAACGGCGTCTGTGTCCTCGGGAGAATCGCAGTGAATGCTGATTTTCTCAGTGTCGAGCATTCTTGACAACTTTAGAAACGGCGTCTTGTTCTTAGAAAAACCAAGGGCTTCAAAAACGAACTCCAGCAGGATTTTTTCCCAGACAATCCTCGAAGAATCCTTAGACTGTTCACTCTCGCACTCGTCAAGCCGTTGCTTTATCCGTCCCGCCCTGTATTTCAGCCTTTCCATCCCGAGGTCGTTCAGAAAGTCCCTGACGAAGTCTCTGTCGAGTTTTCCGATGTCATCCGAACAGGGCATCCCCGACGCGGGAACGGGATTGTTTATTATTTCCTTCCATATTTCGTGAATGGACTTGTTCAGAAACTCTGAAAGCACGACTGTCGGTATCGTCCTTTTTAATGTGCCGGGCCTGTAATCTTCCTTGTCTTCGCCCCACATCACAACGTTCAGTATCACTCTGTTGTATTTCCTGTTCCTCGTGTGATTGTGCAGTTTCCAGTCCTTCAGGGAACAGTGAATTTCCACGTCGCCCGAATATGAAACACCGTCAATCTTTATAAGCGAGTCCGTGAAATCAGCCCCCGAATCGTAATTCGGCTTCCCGTAACTTAATACTTCAACATTCTTCCCTTCCGTAGTCCGCAATTCTCCGTAATTAGAAGGGTTCATCCAGATACGGGAAATAAAACTTTCGTTGAGATTAAGTTTTTTCATTAATATTTATGTATCTTTTCTTTAAATTAAACTAATTTTTAAAATAAATTAATATAAAAAGATATGATTAAAACAGGAATAAAATTATTTCTTCTGGTTGCTTTTTCCGTAATGCTGGTGTCCTGCGGAAAACAGGAGAAAGAACTTAAAACAGAAGAAGAATACCTGAACGCGGCTAAAACATTATACGACAGCGCTCTTGCTAAAAAAGATAACGCGCTTTTCGGCGAAGCGATAGCGAAATATAAAGAGTTTATCGCGAAATTCCCCAATTCGGATAAAGTTCTTGTCGCTTATAATCAAATCGGCGGAATCTATTTTGACAACCTTCAGAATTATAACGAAGCAATAAATACCTATAAAACCGTTTTCGAAAAATATCCCGATAAAAAGGAAGCCAAGCAGTCTCTCTTCATGGTCGCTTTTATTTATGACGAAACTCTGAAAGATAAGGAAAACGCGAAAGCGTTCTACAAAAAGTTCCTTGAAAAATATCCTCAGGATACCGACCCGAATGACAAGATGAGCGAATCCGCGCGCAGGATGCTCGAGGTTCTTGAAACGGGTAAGTCTATCGAGGAACTGATTCTTCAAAATTCTGCGAACGAAGACAAGAAGACCGAGACAAAAACTGAAGTGAAACCGGAAAATAAGGATGTCAAACAGCAGCCAAAGCAAAAAAACGTAACGCCCGATAATACTTCGGACTCGAAACCTGACGACAAAAAATAATCGGAATGATTTTATTAAAGCCGTTTTGCTTGCGGGCGAAACGGCTTTTTAAGTATATATGGGAAAAGAAACCGAATACAGAAAATACCTTAAACCTTCCGCGCTCGCGAAGATTTCGAACCTTGAACTGAAGGCAAAATTCGTCGTTGAAGGCTTCATGGCCGGACTTCATAAGTCTCCGTACCACGGTTTCAGCATAGAGTTCGCCGAGCACAGACAGTATATGCCCGGCGACGATATCAGATTCCTCGACTGGAAAGTCTTCGCCAGAACTGAAAAGTATTTCATCAAACAGTACGAAGAAGAAACAAACCTTAAAGCATACATACTTCTCGATATATCCAAATCCATGGACTTCTCATTCAGTAAGACGAAAAAACAATCGGGACTTAAAAAGATTTTCGCGAAAAAGAGCGAAGACGATACATCGGTTACAAAACTCGAATACGCGTCTTACCTCGGAGCGTCCCTCGCTTATCTGATGCTGCTTCAGCGCGACGCCGTATCGCTCGCGACCTATGACACGGAAATCAGGAAATTCATTCCGCCGCGCTCCTCGAACGTTAACCTGAAGTATATCCTTAAAGAATTGTCAGGCGTCAATCCCGTAGGAAATACGGGCACAGCGGACTGTCTTCACCGCATCGCGGAAAAAATCACGAGAAGAGGCGTTATTATTATTATCAGCGACCTTCTCGATAATCAGGATGATGTCATAAAGTCCCTGCGTCACTTCAGATACGACAAGAACGAAGTTATCGTGTTCCACGTCCTCGACCCCGTAGAAATTACGTTCCTCGACGGAAATCCTGTCAGACTCGTCGACTCAGAAACAAAAGAGGAAATATACTCAAAACCGTATGACGTGAAAAATGAATACGCGAAAAGTATGGAAAGATTCATAAAGAATTACAAAGACGCCTGCATTTCCAACAACATAGACTACGTTCTTCTCACAACCGAAACCCCCTTCGACATCGCCTTGCTGAAATACCTGAACAAACGCTCCAAAAACTATTAACGAATTAATAATTCTTCTCGATTATCCTTCACAAATCGTATCCTTTTAACTCGAATACTTTTCCGCTCTTCTTTGTGCC
>CAZOQR010000012.1:17160-24220 GCA_964581915.1 uncultured Ignavibacteriaceae bacterium
TCCTTCACAAATCGTATCCTTTTAACTCGAATACTTTTCCGCTCTTCTTTGTGCCATATGCGCCTTGTGGTAGAATAAAGTGTGGTCAATTAGTGGTAATTCGCGGATTGATCCTCTTGCTCTTAAACCCGTGTGTATCCGTATGTTTCGGGCTTTTCCCGCGGGAATTATAAAGACCCTCCGCTCTTCTTAGTGCCCTTCGTGTCTAAGTGGTAAACAATCTACGCGGGAATAATAAAGACCCTCCGCTCTTCTTTGTGCCCTTCGTGCCTTAGTGGTAAACAATCTACGCGGGAATTATAAAAACCCTCCGCTCTTCTTAGTGCCCTTAGTGCCTTAGTGGTAAAAAGCAGACGATATAGTAGGTAATCTCTTGCTCTTCAATTACTAATTATTAATTACTAATTAATAACGTATTCTCGTCCTGTCGTCGTACATCGGCGTTATGAGCCTGTAATCCCCGAACCCCGTGTCGTCTACGAATATGAATTGTCTGTTGATGTCGTAGTACGTCCAGATTTCATACGGCTTCGAATCGCTTTCAAAAGGATGCCTGTCGATATTTGACGGGTTTCCCAAAATAATATAAACCATTCCCATATCCGTCTTCCACCCCTCTACGAAGTGCGTGTATCTTTCCGTCGCCGTGTTGACCCTGCTGTAATAAACGTTCATCAGTTCGTTCTTCGGAGTGTTCGGCGTCGGATCTTTATCTTTCCAGAACTTCAGAAAACGCCTGAGTCTTTCTTCTTTCGTCTTTCCCTTGTTTATGAAACTTATGTCATCTGATTCCGCTATGTACATCAACTGGTCTATCGCCTTGTCGAGATCTCTAATATTCACGGGCATGTCCGACCAGCGGTAGTAGAACAACTTGTGCGCGAGTATCTCGGTCCCATCCGTAATATCTACCCTGTAATTGCCGATGTAGTATTTATCGTTTGTTATTTTCGTGACAACGTTGCTGCTTCCCGGCTTTATTGCGCAGCGAACGGTAGTGTCGAAAACTGCCGCGCCTTTATCGTCGTAGAAATTCAATTTCAGGTTCTTTGTTATTGTATCGCTGCCGCGGTATCTGATTTCGTAAAACAGGTAAAAACTTCCGAGCATTCCGACGTTGCTCGTAATGAGAGGAACAATTTCCTTGCCTGTTTCGGGACTGTCCGTATATTCCGAGAGAAGCAGTATATCGCTGAAAATTAAATTGTCCGTTAAAGGATTCCTTACCTTTATATCGTATTCTTTCGATTTCTCCTTATTGCTGTTCCTGTCCCTGAAAGCGAATGTAAGTTTGTAATTTCCCGGAGCCAGATAGTAGTTCTTCAGACTCGAAGCCGATTTTTCCGTTATGTTCTTCTGCTCTGTTTTCGTTGTGGATAACGTCTGCGTGTAAGTCTGGCTGATAACAGGTTCCCCGTTCGAATTCTTTATCGTAACGTTATACTCTATCGAGGCTTCGAAGTCTTCGCTCGCATTGTTCCTCTTGAACTGAAGATTCTCGAGCGGCAGTTCTATATACAGATCCAGCCTGCCCGCCGCAGAATCATACGGATAGAATACGAGAGGTTCGGCATAGAAGAGTTCTTTGACATTCAGCATCTCGTTGAATTTCTGCTCCCTGTCCTGCGCGAAAACGCAACTGACAGACAGTAAAAAGATTAGAACTAACGCGGTTTTAAAAAAATTATTCATCCTGCATTATTAATTAATTATTTCCCCGAATAGGTCGAATTCCTCGAAATCGTAAATCTTCACCCTGTAAAATTCGCCGGTTACAGGCTTCTTATCGCTGCTCACGTAAACCTCCTGGTCAATCTCGGGAGCATCCTTGTAACTCCTTCCAATGTAATAATCATTTTCTTTTCTTTCAATCAATACTTCAATACTTTTGCCGACCGTGTTCCTGTTATTCTCCTCCGATATCACTCTCTGCGCGTCCAACAAGTATTTCTGTCTCAGGTTTTTCTCTCTCTGCGGAACCGCGTCCTTTAGTCCCGCCGCATACGTGCCCTCTTCTTCGGAATACGTAAACACTCCGAGCCTGTCAAACTTGAACTCCTTTACGAAATCAAGCATCTCCCTGAACTCCGCTTCGCCTTCTCCCGGATGCCCCGTGAGAAGAGTCGTTCTAATCGCGACTCCGGGAATTTCGTTCCTTAATTTTTCGAGAAGTTTTATCTGCCTGCTCTTTGTTATTCCTCTCCTCATTGCCTTAAGCACCTTATCGGATACATGCTGAATCGGAATGTCTATGTACTTGCAGATTTTTTCGTTGTTTCTTATCGTCTCTATAAGGTCCCCGGGAAATCTCGATGGATACGCGTACATCAGCCTTATCCATTTTATTCCTTCGATTTCAGAAAGAGAGTTCAATACCTTTGATATCTCTCTCTTTCCGCTCCTGTCAAGCCCCCAGTAAGTCGTGTCCTGCCCGATTACGATTAATTCCTTCGCTCCTTTTTCCGCGAGTTTCTCCGCTTCTTTAAGAATATTATTCAGCGGAACAGATATATGTCCCCCCCTCATAATCGGAATCGCGCAGAACGAACACGGATTGTCGCAGCCTTCGCTTATCTTTAAGTACGCGTAATGACCGGGAGTTGTTAACGCCCTCTCGCCTATCAGATTTTTTTTGTAATCGACGCCGAGACTGTTTAAAATCCCCATTACGGTTTTTTTCTCGTTCGTCGCCCCGAAGTATTTATCAACCTCGGGTATCTCTTTTTCAAGTTCCTTCTTATATCGCTCCGAAAGACACCCCGCGACAAACACGCTCTTCAGCCTTCCTTTGTCCTTGTTCTCTACCGCGTTAAGTATTGTATTTACAGACTCTTCTTTCGCAGAACTTATAAACCCGCACGTGTTTATTATTACCGTATCCGCTTTACCGTCTTCCTCTACAATTTCTACGTTTCCTGACTTTAATTGCGCCATTATATGCTCTGAATCGACAAGATTCTTCGAACATCCGAGCGTGATTATCTTTACCCTGTTTTTTCTGATTTTCATCTTTTCAATTTAATCCTAAAAATTGTAACAAAAAACGAATAAAGAGGTTTCATTGTGAAATACATTTAGTATTTGCCAGTATTTAATTATTTTACTTGTTCAGGGTAAATGAAAAAACGGTAAATGGCGTCAGATAACAATCAGGAAAATAAAAATAATTCTAAAGTTGAAGATTATGAATTGATAGACAGGGCTATCCGCGGCGAGCAAAACGCCTACGATAAACTGATGAAAAAGTATTATAATCTCGTTCACAATTTGATTTTCAGAATGATATACAACAAGGAGGACGTCGAGGACCTTGCTCAGGAAGCATTCATCAAGGCTTTTAATTCGCTTGATAAATTCGACAGGCAGTTTGCTTTCTCCACCTGGTTGTACAAAATAGCCTCCAACAACTGCATAGACTATCTTAGAAAAAAGAAACTTAATACGATATCGATCGACAAGGAAATTGATTCGGAGGACGACGATTTAAGGTTTGAAATTCCTGACGTCGAGTTTAAACCCGACAGGTCAATAATCGAAGAAGAAAGAAAAGCGCTCCTCGAAGAAGCGATTGCATCGCTTCCCGTGAAATACAGGACGGTTATTCTGATGAGGCACAGGGACGAAAAAGAATATGAGGAAATATCAAAAGAACTTAAACTGCCGCTCGGTACCGTTAAAGCGCACATATTCAGAGGAAGAGAATTGCTGAATAAGTATCTCAAGGATAAAATCATCCATTACTGAAAATGAAACAACAGGAAACACCTTTGATGAGGCAGTACCGCAAAGTCAAGGAGAGATATCCCGATATGCTGCTCCTTTTCCGCATGGGTGATTTTTTTGAAACGTTTGAGGACGACGCGGTCACCGCTTCAAAAGTCCTCGGCATCACGCTCACAAAAAGGGCAAACGGCGCCGCCGCCGACACGCCTCTCGCGGGATTCCCCCATCACGCTCTCGACAATTATCTTCCGAAACTTGTCAAGGCGGGATACAGGGTTGCCGTTTGCGAACAACTTGAAGACCCGAAATTCGCCAAGGGAATCGTTAAAAGAGACGTCATCGAAGTAGTCACGCCCGGCGCGAATTTCTCGGATAAACTTCTCAGCCATAAATCAAACAATTTCCTCGCCGCGGTCTACATAAAAGACGACGTTTGCGGCTTTTCGTTCTGCGACGCCACTACGGGAGAATTCGCGGCATCCGAAATTCACGTCAAAAACCTGCCCGAACAAATCGAGACTATCAATCCGTCCGAACTTCTTGTTCCGAAAAAAGGACGCGACAGAATTTTTAACGCATTGAAAATTCCGGCGGCTTCCGCCTTCGAGGAAAATAAACCTCCCTTTACCATTACAAAGGTCGACGACTGGGTCTTTAACCTCGATTACGCGAGAGAACTCCTTACAAACAGATTCGGCACCCATTCGCTTAAAGGTTTCGGCATAGACGATATGAAGGAAGGCATCATCGCCGCGGGATGCATTATGAACTACCTCAACGAAACACAGAAGAATAACCTCGAGCATATTAAGAAAATCTACCATTACGACTTTACGGACTATATAATACTCGACCCTTCCACGAAGAGAAATCTCGAGATTACCGCTTCGTTGAGCGAAGGCGGGCGGGAAGGAACTCTGATTTCGATTCTCGACAGAACACGCACCGCAATGGGAGGAAGACTGCTGAAAAAATGGGTTTCAAGACCTCTCAAACGGTCAGAGCAGATTAACAGGCGGCTCGAATCGGTCTCCTGCTTTTATGAAAATAAAAATTCAAGAAACGCGCTCGCCGAAGACCTGAACTCAATCGCCGACCTCGAAAGAATTCTTTCGAAAGTCGCGACAGGCAAGGCTGTCCCGAGGGATATTGTCCAGTTAAAAATTTCTTTGAGAAAAGTGCACGACGTCGGAAGAAAACTCGACGCCCTTGATTCCGGCGCCGTCAAAGCGCTTCAAAAAGGAATTCAAAATTCGGACGAATTGATTTCCGAAATCGACAAAGTTATTAATGAAAATTATCTCGCGGGCAGTGATAACTACGGAATTATAAACAAAGGATATGACACCGAACTCGACGAGATTAAGGAAATTCACATAAACGGGAAAACCTGGATTGAGAACTTTCAGAGCAAGGAAAGAAAACGCACCGGCATAAGTTCGCTTAAAGTGGATTTCAACAAGGTATTCGGCTACTACATAGACGTTACCAAGGCTAATCTCGACAAGGTTCCTCCCGACTACATAAGAAAACAAACTCTCGTCAACAACGAAAGGTTCATTACAGAGGAACTTAAAGTTTATGAGGACAAGATTTTTAACGCCGAGGAGAAAATAAACGCGATTGAGAACAGGATTTTCAATGACCTCCGTTCGTTTATTCTGAAATTCGCCGAGGTGATACAGAAGAACGCGGGCGTCATCGCTGCTGTAGATACGCTCGTGAGTTTCGCCGAAGTATCGGATAAGTACAGATACGTCAGACCAGATATTAACGAGTCGGATAAGATTGAAATCATCGATGGCCGGCACCCCGTTATCGAAAGGCTTCTCGCCGCGGGAGAAAAATACATTCCTAACGACGTTTCGCTTGATACAGCCGAAAATCAGATTTTAATTCTTACCGGTCCTAATATGAGCGGTAAATCGAGTTACCTGAGACAAACAGGCTTAATCGTTCTCCTCGCACAGATTGGCTGTTTCGTTCCCGCGAAAAAAGCGAGCATCGGACTCGTCGATAAAATTTTCACGCGCGTTGGCGCTTCCGACAACATCGCCAAAGGCGAAAGCACGTTCCTCGTCGAGATGCACGAAGCGGCGAACATTCTAAACAACGCGACGCCGAGAAGCCTCCTCCTGCTCGATGAAATCGGAAGAGGAACGAGCACCTACGACGGAATTTCAATTGCCTGGGCTATCACGGAATACCTTCACGAAAATCCTAACGTCCGCGCCAAAACATTGTTCGCGACCCATTACCACGAACTTAACGCGCTCGCCGATATGTATGACAGGATTAAGAACTGCCGCGTCGAAGTTCGCGAATACGGCGACAAGGTCATATTCCTTAGAAAAATTACCGAAGGTACTGCCGACCACAGTTACGGGATTCAGGTCGCGCAAATGGCCGGTCTCCCCGAATCCGTAACAGTGCGCGCAAAGGATATTCTTAAGAATTTTGAAGACAAGGAGTTCAGAAGAAAACACACGAACGACATACAAATAAGTTTGTTCGAAGTCGACAGCGGAATACTTTATAAAGACGAAATTAAAAAACTGCTCGATAAAACCAAACTCGAGAATACTACTCCGCTCGATGCGCTCAACATTCTAAAAAAACTTAAAGACCTTTCGAATGGAAAATGACTGCGGATTTATTCTTACGGGCGTTACTGGTTTCATCGGAACTATCACCTTCAACAATCAGCCGAAACTGAATGCTCTCTCTTCGGAAATGCTCGGCGAAATAATAAGCGCGCTTGAGAACTTCAGAAAGAATAAAGTCCGCGTTGTCATAATACGGGCGGGTTCGGGAAGCAAGGTCTGGTCGGCAGGCCACGATATTAACGAACTCCCGATGGATGGAATCGACCCGCTCGGACAGGAAAAACCTCTCGAGAAAATGCTGAAAATGGTTCAGGAATACCCCGGTCCCGTAATAGCAATGATTGAAGGAAGCGTCTGGGGCGGCGCCTGCGACCTCGCCATTACCTGCGACCTCGCCATAGGAAGCCCCGATTGCTCTTTCGCAATTACACCCGCGAAAATCGGCGTACCCTACAACGCCAGCGGCATTCTTCATTTTATAAACCGCCTCGGGCTAAGCCACGCTAAAGAAATGTTCTTCACGGGTTCACCTGTCGATGCCGAAACAGCGCTCCACTTCGGAATAATTAATCACGTGATTGAAAACGATGAGATTGAATCGTTCACTTATAAACTCGCGGAAAAAATCGCCTCGAATTCACCCCTGTCTATTGAGGTGATTAAAGAACAATTCCGTATCCTTACTAACGCGCACCCGATTACCCCGAACGCTTTCGAGCATATTGAATCAC
>CAZOQR010000013.1:0-24110 GCA_964581915.1 uncultured Ignavibacteriaceae bacterium
TGCTGCAGGTTATTATCAATTCTGCACGGTCTTACCTCTAATATAATATAATAAGGCTTTAGGACTTTGTTGTGCATATGTTTTTGTATGAATATAAAATTCATTAAACAGATATGCCGAATCAAGAATGCCGGCCTGCCCGAGACCTTCCGAAAACGGCTTCAGCGACGGGAATATAACATCGCCTGTCTGAGGAATTATCGTAATTCCGGGACGCCAGTCGAAGAACCCGTCAGGAGGTATGTTGTAAGTTCCCGTTTTGAACCTGTCAAGTTTCAGTATCGTAATCAGTGAACGGCCATAACCCGGTAAAGAATCAAGGTACCAAGACGGTATGTTGTTGTTCAAATATTTCAAATAGATTTTCGAATCGTATGACAAATTACCAGCAGGCAGTCTGTAAACATTCTTCATTTTAAGTTCCCAGGCCAGAGGCGCGACCTCGGGATGCTCAATGTCGGTTTTAATTAATTTAATAACAAGGGTATCATTTAACGGAACACTCTGGCTGCCAATTCCATATTGATTTCCGTTTTCAGTTTTATAAACCACTCCCATGTGGAGATTTGTCGCATTTATTTTAAGTCCGATAAATCCTGCATATTCATCATAATAGAATTCGTCCGGATCCAATTTTCTAAAGTATCCGAAATATCTTTGCCCCTGTATTATAATTGGTTTAGTTACTGAAGTATCATATCCCTGCTCCGGAACCGGACCAAGGAAAATATTAGCGACACAAAGCCGTTTAGAAATAAAAGTATTATCACACTGAATCCATATTTCAGGCTCGGGCGCAGGCATTATTCTGTTATCAGTAACATATTGTGAGTAAATAAAATAATTTACGGAATCATCAATGACCTCGCGGAAAGAGCGTTTATACAACGTATCAAAGAAATAATGATAATCTGAATAATCCCAGACAGGTATCGTGAAATTAACTTCCTCTGTCGTGGGATTGTTTGTAACGGTTGAATCACAGGAATACATTATAAGGGAAACCGCAGCCGCGGAACAGACGAGAAATAACTTTAGAATCCTCATATTATAATTTATTTATTGGGGAAAACGTAGAGATTCTTTATGTTATCCTTTTAATTAACTTTAAATTGAGGATTATAAAATTAAATAGCAATAAATAAATGAAGAATAATTTGTGACGGATTAACCGTTTACTTCCGTGAATTGTCTTTCGTCGAATATAAGTTGTCGGCAGAGTTCCCTGCCTTTTTCGTCTATCTTATAAAGAGGCATTATTTTTCCGGCGTGCACTATCACCATATCAAGACCCGCTTCGATCGCGTAATGCAGGAATACGGAGTTCAATACGTGTCGTATGTGAGGGCTCAGGCCGAAAGAGCAGTTGCTTAGTCCCAGTATTGTCTTGCACTTCGGCATTACCTTTTTTATTTCCCTTATAGCGTTTATCGTATTCAGTCCGCTCTTTCTCAAATCCTCCTGCCCCGAGCCAAGCGGAAAAGTCAGAGCGTCGAATATCAAATCTTCTTCCCGGAAATTGTGAACACTTACCGCATGGTCCCTTATCCGCTTCGCAATAGAAACCTTCTTCTCAAGCGTGTAAGCCTGACCCTCCTCATCAATCGACAAAGCGACAACCGCGGCGCCGAACCTTTTCGCGAGTTCAAGAATCCTGTCCGCTTTCTTAGTTCCTTCCTCGAAATTAATCGAGTTTATAATCGCCCTGCCCGCATAGTTTTTTAACGCTGCTTCGATAACGTTGACCTCCGTGGAATCGAACATGAGCGGCAACTGAACCGCCGTATTGAACCGCTTTACGACCTCAATCATGTCCTTTTCCTCGTCTCTTCCGACAAAAGCAACGCATACGTCGAGAACGTGCGCGCCTTCCTTCACCTGCTCCTTCGCCATGTTCACCATCGAATCATAATCGTTCTTTTCGAGAAGTTGTCTGAACTGCTTCGATCCGTTCGCGTTGCACCTTTCACCTATCAGCACGGGCGCGGGGTCAATTGTCATTGTGGATATTCCGTAAAGCGAGGAAACGGAATTCGTGTATGACCACTTTCTTTCAATCGGCGAAATGGTTTCTGAAATACCGCTCAATTTTTTTATGTGTTCAGCGGTCGTACCGCAGCATCCTCCGACCACGTTCACGCCGAATTCTGAAACGAACTGCCTCATCCATCTTTCCATATCATCAGGAGTCAGATGATAATGAGCCTTACCGCTGATGTTCTCGGGTATGCCGGCGTTCGGCATGCAGAAGACAGGTTTCGGAGAATTACTGCAAAGATATCTGATATTCTCCTCCATTTCCTTCGGTCCTGTCGCGCAGTTCATTCCGATAACATCGACAATGTCGTAAGGTTCAAGCATTGTCAGAGCCGCGGATATCTCGCTTCCCATCAGCATCGTTCCCATCGTCTCTACCGTAACGGAAACAATCACGGGTAGTTTGTTTCTTTTTTCACCGAACAGTTTCCTTGCAGCTGACAGCGCGCATTTTATCTGAAGCAAATCCTGACAGGTTTCTATGCAGAAGATATCGGCGCCTCCGTCATACAGGCCTGACATCTGCCTGTAAAACGCTGTCTCCATTTCGTCGAACGATACGTGTCCGAGCGACGGAAGTTTGGTAGTCGGTCCCACGGAACCCGCAACAAATCTGGGTTTCGACGCGCTCGTAAAATCATTCGCCGCGCTTCTTGCTATCTCCGCCGCTTTTCTCGACAGTTCATAGTCAAGATGAGAAATTCCGTACTCGTTCAGAACAATTGAAGCAGAGCCGAATGAATTTGTTTCAATCACATCCGCCCCTGCTTCAAGAAAATTAGTGTGTAATTTGGTAACCACACCGGGTTTAGAAATACAAAGGTGTTCGTTGCAGCCCTCCAGTTCCTTTCCGCCGAAATCATCGGCAGTCAGGCTGTAAGTCTGCAGTGTCGAACCCGTCGCTCCGTCGAAGACGAGCACCTTATCCTTCAGTATTTCCAAAAAAGTTTTCACTCTTTTATTGTCCGGTGTATAATTGACCCGAGCGTAATTCCTCGGCAAGCCTTTTCACTTTGTAAAGATTCTTTATCGCTTCCATCAGTCCTTCTGACGCAACCGATACAGTATGTGGAACATCGGTATTATAAATAAAGTTGTCGACGAGGCTTTCCATGTTGCCGTCAAAAGCGAGGCCGACGATTTCAGCGTCTTTGTTGATTACAGGGCTTCCGGAATTACCGCCTATTATGTCGTTCGTCGATATGAAATTGAAAGCGGTTCCCTTGTCAAATTCAGGAGGAGCGTTGACCCATCTCTCGGGCAGATTCCAGGGATACTGCTTGTCGAAGGAATAATACCTGTCGTAATAGCCGTAGAAAGTCGTTTTCGGAGGCGCCGTCGTGCCGTTGTAATCATAACCCTTCATAACGCCGTCCGAAATTCTTAAGGTGAACGTCGCGTCGGGCGGAATCGTTGTCCCGTAAACGCCGTAAACCGCCTTGCCGAGAAGTTCCTTGTTCACCGCTTCAATATTCCTGATCTCTTCCGCTTTCTTCTGTAGTTCCTTCATTTTCGGAAGCGTTTCAATCGCGAATTTTATGAACGGGTCATTCGACTGCTTGAGTTCGTCAAGCGTCTTTGTGGCCAATGCGAGCGCGCCTTCCTTCGTTCCGAGCGCTGATTGACTCTTCAGGGTTTCATACGAAGCGTCAGGTGTGCTGTTTCCAACAAGAATCCTGACCGACGAATTATCCCTGCCGAGTTTCTTGTAAATCTGGTTCAATCTGAATTTCAACAGCGCGTTATCCAGATCCGCGTCGAAATTCTTGTAAATGTCCCCGAGTTTCGCTTCGTCAACTTTTTCGTTCTTCAAAAGCGCGCTGACTATTCTGTCCGCCGCGCCGAAATAAACAGACGAAAATCTCGGATTCGTGCTGTATGAATAAATTTCAGGATAAATCTTGCCCATTTCCTTGTTGGCGCCTGCGATTTCGTCCCACGCGTTGCCGTACTTTGATTTCAAAGCAGGATTTTTGTCAACCGCTTCCCGCAAAGTTTTCTCGAAATGTTTTTTCTTCGCCATCAGCACGGGGTCGTTGAGTCCCTTCACCATACCCCTGTAAACTTTCTGTGAATTCGCAAGAGAGAAAAGAGTGTTGTTGAGATCTTTTCCCTTCTCGGGATTCTTCGCGATTATGTCCGTGTATGCGGCGACGAGCATATCAAGATTAGCGACTACGTCGGGATATGAGAAATCTCTTCTGTACTCAAGTTGCGCGTACGTGTTAAGTCTTTCCGTTCTTCCCGGATTACCGACGACAAAAATCGGCTCACCGACCTTTGCGCCTCCCGGGCTCCATTTGTAATAATGTTCGGTCTTGAGAGGCTTGCCGCTTTCATCGTACACCCTGAAGAACGTCACGTCGAGATTATACCTCGGATACGTGAAGTTGTCGGGGTCTCCGCCGAAAAAGCCCGCCTGGTCTTCGGGCGCGAATACGAGACGGACGTCAGTGTATCTCTTGTAAACGTAAGCGGAATAAAGCCCGCCGTTATACAAGGTTACCACCTGGCACCTGAGACCGGTTTCCGCCGCTATCCTTTTTTCGATTTCCGAAATCTTCGCGGTCTTGTTTGCGACTTTTTCTTCGTTTGTCTTTCCCGATTCAATTGCCGAATGAACTTCCGCAGTCACGTCAGTGATTTTCACCAACTGGTCGACAAACAGATTCGGAACAGGTCTCTCGTCTTCGAGTTTCATCGCGAGAAAACCTGAGTTGTGAAGGTCCTCGCCTTCCTTTTCGACCTGTGAAACGGATTCGCGTCCGCAGTGATGGTTTGTCATCACTAGACCGTCGCCCGAAACGAACGAGGACGAGCAGTAAGTCGCGAACCTGATGGCTGCCATTCTCACATTGTCTAGCCATTCCTGTGTCGGTTTGAATCCGTAAGTTTCATTCAGATAATCCACGGGAGGATAATCAAACGTCCACATCTTGCCCATGTCATACTTCGATGACTTAACAGTGTCAAGATTTACACCGTAGTTTTGCGAAAAAGCGGATGATACAAAAACTACGGTTAAAACTATCGCATATATATATTTCCTGAACATAAAATATTTATTAGTTATAAAAATTGTTTATTCCGTTATTTTTCCGTTTTCAAGTTCTGCGCCGATTCTCTTCAACTGATACATGTCGTTGATGCATTCAAGCAGCCCTCTTGAATCCACGGATACGGTCGTGGGAACTTCGTCCGTGTAAATGAATTCGCCCGGCATGCTTTCGATGTTGCCGTCAAACACGAGACCGACCACTTCGGCGTTCTTGTTTATCATCGGGCTTCCCGAATTTCCGCCTATTATGTCATTTGTCGATATGAAATTGAACGGCGTTCCGAAATCGAATTCCTTGGGCGCGTTGAGCCACCTGCCGTTTAACGCCCAGGGATATTTTTTATCGAAAGAGAAATACCTGTCCAGCAGGCCGTAAAACGTGGTCTTCGCGGGCGCCGTGGTTCCGTTGTATTCATACTGCTTTATGATGCCGTCCGAAATCCTGAGAGTGAATGTAGCGTCGGGAGGAATTGACGTTCCGTAAACTTCAAAAATCGCCCTGCCGAGTATCTGGTTGTAGTATTCTTCCTTCTTACCGATTTCGTTCAGTTTCGAATATAAAGTCCTGAAACTTCCGCCTTTCATCTTTTCGTATGCGTCGCGCTTTTCCTTGACTATTGCGGCGATGTCGTTCCATACGTTGCCGTATTTGGCTTTCAGTTTCGAATTTCCGTCAACCGCGGCCCTGAACTTCTTTTCAAAATCCCTTTTCCGCTGCATCAGAACCAAATCGTTAAGCCCTTTTACTGTTCCCTTGAATACTTTCTGGCTGTTCGTGTATTCGAATAATGTATTGTTAAGTTCCTTCTCTTTTTCGGGATTGCGCGCTATTTCCCTTCTAAGACTGTCAACGATGTTATTGATATAATTGAGAATTAACGGATAGGAAATATCCCTGTTGAACTCAAGTTGTGATACTGTTAGAAGCCTCGATGTTGAGCCCGGATTTCCGACGACGAAAATCGGTTCGCCGGGTTCCGCCCCGTTGCTGCTCCACTTGAAGAAATTCTCGACCTTCAGAGGTTTGCCGTTTTCATCATAGACCCTGAAGAACGTGCAGTCGAGATTGTATCTGGGATACGTGAAATTATCCGGATCGCCCCCGAAAAATCCGGCCTGATCTTCCGGCGCGAAAACAAGGCGCACGTCGCTGTATCTTTTATACACGTATGCGGAATATACTCCGCCGTTATATAACGAAACCACCTGACAGACAACCGTTTTGCCTTCGGAGTATTTCTTTTCTATTCCCGTAATTGTTTCGTACTTGAAGTCGTCCTTTTCCTGAGGATCCTTTCCTTTATCAATCGCTGACTGAACCTCTTTTGTAACGTCGATAATTTTTGTCAACTGGTCAACATACAGACCGGGCACCTTCCTTTCGTCCTCGATTTTCGCGGCTATGAACCCGTTCTCGTGCAGGTCTTCGCCTTCCTTCTGCACCTGCGAAACCGATTCCCTTCCGCAGTGATGGTTTGTCATTACCAAACCGTCTTCGGAAACGAACGAAGCCGAACAATAATCCGCGAACCTTAACGCCGACATCCTTACCTTGTCGAGCCATTCCTGAGTCGGACGGAATCCGTACGCGGACTGGAAATAATCCAGCGGCGGAAAATCGAACGTCCACATCTTGCCGTTGTCAAATTTCTGCGCTTTAACAGTGTCAAGATTCACTCCGTAACTGCCGGACTGCGAATAAATCAACACCGGCGTAAATACCATAAAAAGAATTAAAAAAAGCCTTCTGAAATTTTTCATAAGTTGGTTTATTTTAAAATTGTCTGATACTTTAATATTGATATGATTTCCAAAGAATCTATGTACGGATATTTTACGTATAATTTTTAAGATTGTTATATTAATTTTCTTATTCAACACCTAAAAGCATACGCATTTAACCTGTTTTGACGCTTTATTTTTATTTACGGACGGTTGTATCCTCGGGGTTTTAGACAATAAAAAAGCGGAGACAAGGTCTCCGCTCTTTGCGAGGTCTCATCGGCAGATAGAGACCTCATGATGCATGCAAATATATTTAAAAATTCTTAATACGCAAACGCATCTTTTCGCGTACGCCGTCAAAAAATAACTTGACTATTAATCGAGCGAGCGCCTGAGGAACGCAGGCGGGTTTGCTTCGTCAAGATTGAACGAATCAAGACCGTATTTGTCAAGTTTATTCTCTTTCTTCGTAATCTGCTTGTCGCTTAAATCTTCGTTAACAAGCGAATGCGGATAACGTCTCTTGATAGCGGGCGTATCGAGATCCTTCAATTCCTTCGTCGTCGAAGGAAGAGAAGTGATTTTCCCCGTCGCCTCAAGCAGTTCGGCGTTTTCCGCTTCGGACTGCGCGGCGCTTTCTTCAGCGAGTTCCGCTTCATCTTTTCTGAATCCTGTCGCAATTACAGTCACCATTATCTGGTCGTCGAGTTCCTTGTCTTCCACGATTCCGAAAATGTATTTTGCCTTGTCGCCTACCGCATCGTACACGAATGCGTTTATCCTGTTAATCTCGTCGAACAGGACATTTCCGTTGGAGGAAATGTTGACGAGCACGTTCTTCGCGCCCGCGATTGTAATGTCTTCCAGAATCGGGTTTGACAGAGCGTCCGAAACGGCAGTGATAGCCCTGTCCTCGCCTTTTGCAATGCCCGTTCCTATCATCGCGTCTCCCGTGGCTTTCATCGTTGTCCTCACGTCCGCGAAGTCAACGTTAATCTCGCCTGTCTTCGTGATTATCTGCGAAATTCCCTTCGTCGCGTTGTGAAGAACTTTATTCGCCATCGCGAATGCCTGATTCATCGAACTGCCCTGCGGCATTAGTTCCACTATTCTCTGATTCGGGATTACTATGAGACTGTCGACTTCGCGCTTTAGTTTGTCTATTCCCTGCTCGGCGAGAACCATCCTCGGTCTCGCTTCAAAATGGAACGGCTTGGTTACTATGGCGACAACCAAAGCGTCGATGCTCTTTGCAACGTGCGCCACTACGGGAGAAGCGCCTGTACCAGTGCCGCCTCCCATACCCGCCGTTATGAATACCATGTCGCTTCCCGCCAGAGCGCGGGCTAATTCTTCACGGCTCTCTTCAGCGGATTTTTCCCCGATATCGTTGTTCATTCCCGTACCGAGTCCTTTCGTCACGCCTTTCCCTATCTGAATCTTGATGTCAGCCTTGCTGATTTCCAGCGCCTGCAAGTCAGTGTTTATCGCGATGAACTCGACGCCTTCAATTCCTTTATCAACCATCGAATTGATTATGTTTCCGCCGCCGCCGCCCACTCCGACGACTTTTATCTTCGCTCCGCTGGTTTCGTTCGGTAATAATTGAATTGGCATTGCTTTACCCTTTCCGGTTAGTTTTATAATATTTATTTGATTTAATTTTCATTTTACAATTCGTCAAACCAGGTTTTGACTTTCGAGAACAGTCCCTTCGCCGTCAACTGGCTTCTCTTCTTTCCGGATGAACCGCCGGACATCTGAATTCCGGTATCCATGTTCTTTATCCTGTGAAGAATTAATCCCACTCCTGTCGCATAAATCGGACTTTCGACTTCCTTAATCAGCCCGCCCGTCAATCCCGTGGGAATTCCCAGATTGACTTCCATCCCGAGAATTTCTTCCGCTAACTCCTTCGTGCCTTTTATTAGCGAGCCGCCGCCCGTTATCACGACTCCGGCGTGAAGTTCGTTCTGTATCTGCGAGTTTCTTATTTCTATCGCCGCGAGTTCGAATATATCCTGCATTCTTGCCTGTATTATTCTCGCGAGTATGCTCTTTCTCGTTTTCTTCGGCGCCTTTCTGTTTATTGAATCAACGGATATTTCGTCGTCGTTGAGTATCTCCGAAAGCAGCGCGTAGCCGTATTCCCTTTTTATTCTTTCCGCCTCTTCTTCGGAAATTCCGAGCGCTTCTACTATATCGCTTGTCACGAGACTTCCCGCGATTCCTATGCCCGCGGTATATTTCAGAACTCCTTTTTTGAAAACAGCGAGGTCAGTCGTCCCGCCGCCGATGTCAATCATTGCTACTCCGACTTTCTTTTCGGTTTCGTCAAGAACGGAATGCGACGAGGCGATAGGTTCAAGCACTATGTCGTCAATATCAACGTCGCAGCTTCTCACGCATTTCGAAAGGTCGTCAATCGAAGAAACGAGGCAGGTGATTATGTTAACTTTCGCCTCGAGCCTCACGCCGAACATTCCTACCGGCGATTCGTATATGCCGTCCTTGCCGTCAATGTTATATTCCTGAGGAATAACCGCTATTATCTGTGTATCGCTCGGAATCCTTATCAGGCTTGCGGTTTCCATCAGCCGCTTTATGTCTTCTTCCTGTATAACTCTGTCAGGATTGTTTATTCCTATCGTGCTTGACGATTGTATGCACCTTATGTGGTGTCCCGCGATTCCGACAGAAACGGACTTTATCTCTACGCCTGAATTCAACTCCGCTTCAGCGAGCGCCTCTTTTATCGAATCTATTGTCTTCTGCGGATTAACAACAATTCCCCTGTGAAGACCTTTTGACGGGGCTTTGCCGATTCCGATTATGTTTATGCTGTTGTTCTCTTTTCTCTGTGCAACGATAGCGCAAATCTTCGTTGTTCCTACGTCGAGTCCTACAATAATTTCATCCTCGGTATCTTTAGATTTTTTGCTTTTCATATCTATTAATTTAATTTTGCGATTATTTGATTTGAGAATCTCAGGTCGACATACTCGCAGTTCAGGTTCTTCTTTATTATTTCGTCGTCTATGAACTTCTTGAACACTCCGAGTTTCGCGCTGTAAATTTCGGAAGCCTCGCTCTCCCTGCTGATTTTCGGGAAATAAAAAACAGTCGGCCTGTCGTTCGAGAACACGGTCAATCTTGTAGAGTCGCTCATGTTTATTTCCGAAATCTGATTCTGTATGTACTTGCCCTTAGCGTAAGCGGATTTTATAAAATTAACCGCTATGTCAAGATCGCTCCTGTAATCCTTTCTGCTTTCATCAAGTCCGTTTATTACGGGCAGGTCGAACACTTTTTCGAAATTCCTTATGGAGAAAACCTCCCTGTCGTCGTCAATCAGGTTCAACTCGGTATTCTTCACAAGCACCGCGATCGGTTTCTTTTCCGAAATTTCGATAATCAGTTCTGACGGCGGTTCTTTGCTTACAACAACCCTCTTTATCTCCGGATGCTTCGCTATCCTGTCCCTTATGAAGGCGGGATTCAGTTCATCAAGGTTAATTAATGAATCAGCCGCGAGCCCCGCTGCGTACAGGATCTCGCTTTCGCTAAGTGTCAGGTTTCCTTTAATCGTAATCTTGTTCACGAATGTCTTGTTTCTCCAGTTATTCGCGACGATTATAAGAATACCTATCGCCGCTGCCGTGAGAATCGAGAATAATATTGTTTTTCTGGTTGATATCACTTTCCCGCTCCTTTAATAAATATCCTGCTGAGATTTGTTACGTCTCCCGCGCCCTGAAACACGACGCAGTCATCCTTCTTGACACTTTTACCCAGCGCTTTCAACAATTCACCCGGACTTCTCATAATATGACACTTTGTTCCTGTTTTTTTAAGTTCGGCGTATATTAATTTTGAGGTCACGCCTCTGACGGGCAGTTCCCTTGCAGCGTAAACCGGCAGCAAATAAACAACGTCAGCCGCCGACAAAGCCTTTGCAAATCCGCGGTAAAATTTTCCCGTTCTCGTATAGGTATGCGGCTGAAAAACCACTATAAGTTTTCCTTTTTTAATTTCATTCAGCGATGCAAGAGAAGATGACACTTCGGTCGGATGATGCGCGTAATCGTCATATACGCTGTAAGCCTTGTTCCATATAAGTTCCAGACGCCTCTTGACTCCGGGATAAGACGCCAGGCTCTTTAAGATTACCGATGCTTTAATTCCCGCTATGCTTCCCGCTATGAAAGCGGCGGCGGCATTGTATACGTTATGTTTTCCGATTACCCCTAACTCAATCTGTATCTCGTTCAGCCTGAACTTAATTCCTTCAGTGTCCGTCTTAACCATTCCAATTTCATTTACCGCCTTTTTACCGAAATCCGCGCGTCTGCAGATCCTGCCTTTCATCACTTTAGTAATGTTCCTGTCGTCTCCGTTAGTAACGAAATAACCGTTAGGCTTTACGCTGTCAGCGAACTTCCTGAACGATTCCACTATTTCCTTCACGCTTTTATAAATATCCGTGTGGTCCAGTTCGATATTATTAATTACCGCTATCGACGGCTTCAATGTATGGAAACTGCGGTCGTATTCGTCAGCTTCGACAACAGCGTACCTGCCCTTTCCGATTCTGTACGCTGCGCCGCCGAGAAAATCGAGGTTGCCGCCGACGAACACTGTCGGGTCGTACTTCGCGTCAATCAGGATTTTTGAAATCATCGATGTCGTTGACGTCTTGCCGTGCGTTCCGGAAACGGCTATCAGTATTTTTCCGTTGACTATCTCTCCGAGAAGGAGCGCTCTCTTGACCGCTTTAATATTCCTTTCAACACAGGACGCGAATTCGGGATTGTCGGGTTTCACTGCCGAAGTGTAAACAACGAGCGAAACATCCCTGCCTATGTTTTCCGCCTTGTGACCGTATTTTATCTTCGCGCCTTTCTTCGCGAGCCTGTCCGTAATCGCGGTACGCGTAATGTCGCTGCCGGTTACCTTATATCCTTTTACTAAAAGATATTCCGCAAGCCCGCACATTCCGATTCCCCCGATGCCTATGAAATGCACCGCGCCTGTAACTTTCAACACACCGATATTTTTTCTCACGGCCGTCATTAAGTATGCAATTCCTTGTTGATATTCTTGAATTCTCCGATTAGTCTTTTTTCGTCGTAGAACTCGCTTATTCTTATTCTTAAAAGTTTCTTCCTGTCTTTTAGTTTTATCCTCGCCTTTCTAATGCCGCTTTTTCCCTCGCTGCGCCTTACCCTCTCCCTCGAAAATCTTATCGAAAGTATGTCCGAATACATCACGTCCCTGTGCCCGAACCTGTTCTTCAATATGAACCTGTCGTCGGTAAACTCGATCTCTTTAGACCTCACGGCATTAACGAGCAGAGCGGCAATCGTATAAAGCACGAATAGCAGTGTTATATAAATTATCGCATCGTGAAATACTATTGTAAACTCATCCGTCCCGAAGTTGCCTCTCAGCAGCACGTAAACAATCAGGAACACCAGATATATCACCAGCGATTTGTAATAAAAATCCAGCCTGGCTTTGAAAATTCTTTTATGTTCCATTTTAGTTTATTGTTTTTATTATTTCTGTTACAATTTTTTCGGGAGCGTCCCTGTCGTACAATCGCGACGCGTTCCCGCCCAATTCCGCAAGTTTACTGCCGTCTGATATTAAACCGATTATAGTGCCGGATAATTTTTCTTCCTGCTCGCTTTCCTTTATCATTACCGCGGCGTTCATATTAACCAGCGATACTGCATTCTTTTCCTGATGGTTTTCCGCCGCATACGGATATGGTATGAGAACGGATGCTTTTCCGAGCAGGCTGATTTCCATAATGCTGCTAATTCCCGCCCTGCAAACCACAAGGTCTGCCGCCGAATACGCCATATCCATCTCGCTTATGAAGTCAAACAGTCTCACGTTCGCGTGCTTCTCTTTTATTTCGTTGTTAATTCTTTCGAAATTGTTTTTTCCCGCCTGCCATATCAGGTTAATGTTTTTATCACGCAGGATTCCGAGAATCTTCAGCACCGCGTTATTTATTCCCTCCGCTCCCTGGCTGCCGCCGAAAACGAAGAGGGTCTTGTTATCGTTTTCAAATCCGAAAAATCTTTTCGCGGTATTTTTATCAACCGGCTTCAGCCTGCTCCTGACCGGATACGATATTCTTACCACGTTGTCTTTTCTTTTAAGGAATTTGAGAGTTTCTTCGAAATTTATTATCACCTTGCTTGCTTTGCCCGACATAGTCTTTGTAACCTTTCCCGGATACGAGTTGCCTTCCTGAATAATCGCGGGTATGCGCATCTTAACGGCGGAATATACCACGGGTCCCGAAACATAACCGCCTGTCCCGATTACCGCGTCAGGTCTGAATTCCGTCAGTATTTTCCTGCATTCCTTCATCGATGTAAAAAAGTTTTTCACGAACTTGAAATTTTTCAACACGTTCTTCCTTGAAAATCCCGTTACCTCTATAAGCCTTATTTCATAATTATTCTCAGGTACGACTTTTTCTTCCATTTTGCCTTTCGCTCCGATGAATAAAATCTCCGCGTCTTCGAACTTTCTCTTCAGTTCGTCGGCAATCGCTATCGCGGGAAATATGTGCCCGCCTGTTCCGCCGCCTGTCATAACAAATTTCATTGTCCGCCGTTTTTGATTTCCGGCACCGCTTCCGCCTCATTATTCCTGTTCGCGGAAATATTTAAAAGAATTCCTGCCGCTATAGCGTTCAATATAAGCGCGGTCCCTCCGAAACTGACAAACGGTATTGGCACGCCCGTGGTCGGGAATATCCCGCTCGCAACCGACATGTTCACTATCGCGTAAGAGACGATTATCGTGGTTATGCCGAAAGCCAGATACTTACCGAACGGGTCCTGCACCATCTTTGCCGTCTTGTAACCCCTGAAAAGAATCGTTCCGAACATTATTACAACGAACAACGTGCCTACGATTCCGTACTCCTCACCCACTATCGAGAAAATAAAATCTCCGTATGATTCGGGAAGGAAAAACTCCTTCTGTATCGAGTTGCCGATTCCGACTCCGAATATGCCGCCGTTGCCTAATCCGACTATCGCCTGCGACAACTGGTGCTGCGCCGTTCCGCTCGATGAGTACTCTGCGAAATTTTCAAGACGCTCACGTATGTACGATTTCGAAAGTATAAATAGCGCCGCTAAAGGAAGCAGCGAAACAATCGTGATTGCTATGTGTTTTACCTTTATCGTCGACGTGAGCATCAGCAGTACTGTCGAGCCGAAGATTATCAGAGCCGTAGAAAAATTCGGCTGCAAAGCGACAAGCCCGCAAACAAGCATCAGATAAATCAATATCGGCAGATAACCCCTGTACAGGTTATCCAGATAGCCTTCCTTTCGCACGAGCAGTGTCGAAACGTGTATAATCAAAGCGTACTTGGCGAGGTCGGACGGCTGGAAACTCAGGAATCCGAGTGACAGCCACCTGTTAACGTTCTTCACCTGCGAGGACGTGAAAAGCACCACGGCGAGAAGAATGATCGCGATGAATACCAGCAGTTTGCTAAGGTCCTGAAGGTACCTGTAATCAAACTTCGCGAAGAAAAACAGAACAGCAAACGATATTACGACCCTTATCAAATGCTGTTTGAACAAGTATCCCGCGTCGTTCCACTTCTGAAGCGAATAATCCGAACTCGCGCTGTAAACAATCGCTATGCTGAAAAAAATCAGCAGCAGCACAGGAAGCAGAATAAATATGTCTATTTTATTTTTCCCGAATCTCATTTTTCCTTCAGATTGTTTACGATTTCCTTGAACGCTTTTCCTCTGTGTTCGTAATTATCGAACATGTCAAAACTCTTGTATCCAGGAGAGAACAGGACCACATCGCCTTTTTTCGATTTCTTTTCGGCGTTGACAACCGCGTCATCGAGCGTGTCGAACTTTAATACTTCAAGATAGTTTGAATATCTTTCGCCGATAACATCCCTGCTCTGACCGATAGCGCAAATTAGTTTTACTCTTTTCCTGATGAGTTCGTCAACTTTTTCAAAATTGTTCTCGCCTTTCTTGCCCCCCATAATCAGGATTATGTTTCCTTCGAAACTTTCGAGCGCAACGTAAAGCGAATCGTAATTCGTTGCTTTCGAGTCGTTGTAAAATTTGACCCCTTTCATTTCCCGTACTGGCTCAATTCTGTGCTCGACGCCCCTGAATGTTTTCAGTGTATGCGATATCGACTCGTTGCTTATGCCGAATTTCTTCGCGGCGATTACGGCCGCCATCGCGTTCATTACGTTGTGAGTTCCTCTGAGGAAAATATCTTTGGTGTCAATAATTTTCTCCGCCGTTTCGCATTCATACATGACGCTTCCGCCGTCCGTGTAGGCCTTGTTCTTTATTGCCGCGTCATCAAAATTTCCGGAGGCGAACGCTCCTTTTATTCCCCTGAGTTTGTCAAGATTGCCCGAAAGTTCACTGTCGTCGTGGTTTATTATTATAAGGTCTTCGCCAGACTGGTTCATGTTGATTCTGAATTTCGCATCGGCGTATTTCTCGAATGAGCCGTGCCAGTCTATATGGTCCTGAGTTATGTTCAGTATCACCGCTACACAGGGTCTGAATTCGGAGATAAATTCGAGTTGAAAACTGCTGACCTCGAGTATGACAACCGAATTCTCTCCGAGTCGCGGTATAATTTCCGAAAAAGCAAGTCCGACGTTTCCGCACACGTGAGCGTCGAATCCCGCGTCCCTGAACATCGCGCCGGTAAGTTCGGTCGTTGTTGTCTTGCCGTTCGTTCCTGTTATCGCCACAATCGGCGCGTCGCAGAATCTGTAAGCCGCTTCGATTTCACTGATTATCCGTATTCCCCTGTCGAACGCTTTCAGGAATATCTCCGAGTTCGGAGGAATTCCGGGACTCGTCACGAAATAATCCGCGTCGAATATTTTATCCGTGTTGCCGCCGATTTCATACGGTATTCCGTATCCGGCAAATTCCTTCTCGTTAAAGTAAAGCAGTTTTTCCTTCGGCGAAGATTCGCTGAGAAATACGGACGCACCCGCGTTTTTTAAAAGTTTCGCCGCGGCAATTCCGCTTCTTCCTGCGCCGAGTACCGTGAACCTGATATTTTTTACGTCGTAATCTTTCATTTACCTTATCTTGAATGTCGCGAACGTCATTATAGCGAGCAGTACCGCGATTATGTAAAACCTTAATACAATCTTCGGCTCGGGAATTCCTTTCATCTCAAAATGATGATGAAGCGGAGCCATCAGAAAAACCCTTCTCCCCTCGCCGTATTTCTTCTTCGTGTATTTGAAATAATATCTCTGTATCAGAACCGAAACCGCTTCCGCGAAGAATATTCCGCCGAGCAGCGGGAGCAGGAATTCCTTTTTCACGAGTATGCACAGAGTCCCTACCGCGCCGCCGAGAGCCAGCGAACCTGTATCCCCCATGAATATCTGCGCGGGGTATGAATTGTACCAGAGAAATCCTATCGCCGCGCCTGCCATCGCGGTGCAGAACACAACAAGTTCGCCGTTTCCTTTCAGGTATATTATGTTAATGTACTTTGCCCATTCAACGTTGCCCGATATGTAAGCGATTATGCCCAGAGTGAATATAACTATGCCGACCGTTCCCGTCGCAAGTCCGTCGAGACCGTCGGTAAGATTTACCGCGTTCGATGTCGCCGTGATTATAAATACGATTATCGGTATGTAGAAAACCGAAAAATCAAACTGATAGTTTTTCAGGAACGGTATGGTCGTTATAGTATTAATTCCTTCGAATTGCGGAGCCAGATAAATCACCAGACCGATTACGATGCCCACCGTCACCTGACCCATTAGTTTGTACTTCGCAAGCAAGCCCTTCTTGTATTTCTTCACCACTTTAAGGTAATCGTCAAGGAGACCCACAAGACCGAGCGTTATTGTAGCGAAAAGAACAAGTATGATGTATATGTTCGTCAGGTCAGCCCAGAACAGCACGGGTATGAGTCCCGACATCAGAATTATGAGTCCTCCCATCGTGGGAGTACCGGCTTTTGACCAGTGGAATTTCGGACCGTCCTCTTTCTTCGCCTCTCCAATCTGTTTTTTCTTGAGCAGCCGCAGCACTTTCGGTCCTACGTAGAAAGTAAGCAGCAGCGCTGTTATGGCGGCAAGAGCGGACCTGAAGGTAAGGTACTTGAACACGTCAAATCCCGGGGGACTGAATTTCGCATTTATTAACTCGGCTATGTAGTACAGCATCTTTCCCGCTCCGGTTTAATTCTTAAAAATTTTTTCGATTGCTTCCTCAAGTTTCATTCCCCTGGACCCTTTAACGTATATAAGGTCCCCCTTCTTAATGTTCTTCCTGACGAATTCCGCCAGGTCGTCCTTCGATTCGAAATAAAAATTATTTTTCAGTTTCTTCGCTCCTTTAAAAGTATTGAATGAATCATTGCCGTACGTGTACAGGAAATCAAATTTCATTTCCGCGGCGATTTTTCCGTTCAAGTAATGCTCCTTTTCTGATGCCCTGCCCATCTCAAGCATATCACCAAGTATTATGTGCTTTCTGCCTTTCGCGGAGTATTCCTTCACGGTCTCAAGACCCAGTTTCACCGAATCGGGATTGCTGTTGTAAGCGTCGTTTATAAGAAGAACGCCGTTCTTCATTTCCGCCTGCATCCGCTTGCTGCTTCCTCCGCTGTAACTCCTTAGCGCATCCGAAATATCCTTCGCGTCAACTCCGAAATAAACTCCGAGAGCGATTGCCGAGAGACCGTTGTAGAATGAATGCCTGCCGAAAGTATTCACGTATGTTTTATGCTTTCTTCCGTTGTAAGCGTATTCAATAACAGGTCTGTATTTCGCGTCATATCCCTTTATGCTTCCCTTAACATCGGCGCTGTATCCGTATGAATATGTGAACGCGTCCTCCTTTGATTTCCTGCGGTACGCCCTTATAAATGAGTCGTCAAGATTGTAAAAACAAACCGAGCCGTTTGCCCGCACCCAATCATAAACCTGAAATTCCTCTTTCGCTACTCCCGCCAGATTAACGAAAAATTCAAGATGCTCGCGGCCGATGTTCGTGACAAGAGCGGCGTCCGGCTTCGCAATCCCGCATAGGTATTCCAGTTCGCTAAAATGGTTGCTTCCCGCCTCAAGCAGACAGAAGTCGTGTCTGCTGTTGATTCCGAGCAGGGTCAGTGGCAGACCTATATGATTGTTGAAGTTTCCATCCGTGCTGTGAAGCCTGAATTTTCGCGAAAGCACTGCCGCCGCGAGGTCTTTCGTCGTCGTTTTTCCGTTGCTGCCCGCGATTGCAACGACGGGTATGTTCATTTCATCCCTGTGAATCAGCGCGAGTTCACCCAGAGTCTTAACCGTATCCTTCACGATAACGAAAGCGCACCCCTTGACGCTTTTCCCTTCCTTTACAAACCAACTTTTGTTCACTACTGCCGCCTTTATCCGTCCGCTCCTTGCAAGTTCCTTTATGTACTTGTGTCCGTCGTTATTTTCGCCTTTGATGCCGAAAAATAATATATCGCGTGAGGTTTTTCTCGAATCTATTGATACGGATTTAAAACCTCCCGCCGGAAGGTGCCTTCCGTTAACAACTTCCGATTTCAGTTTCAATATTTCTTTTATATCTATCATTATTTCGCCAGCGATTGATACTTTATTACTTCTTCCGCGTCATCGAAATGCGATTTCACGCCTTTGATTTCCTGATACGTCTCGTGTCCCTTCCCGCAAATCAGTATAATATCTCCTTTTCTCGACATCTCGATTCCCCTCTTTATCGCTTTGTCCCTGTCAGGCTCCGACTCGTAATTATTTTTTTCTATTCCTGTCTTGATGTCTTCAATTATCGCTTCGGGGCTTTCGCTTCTCGGATTGTCCGAAGTAACGATAACGAAATCCGACAGCGACGTTGCTATTTTTCCCATTACGGGACGCTTCGTCCTGTCCTTGTCGCCGCCGCATCCGAACAGCGTTATTACCCTGCCCCCGGCATTATCGCGTTTGGTCACGTCGAGCGCCGCTTCAATCGCGTTCTTGAGAGAATCGGAAGTGTGCGAATAATCGATTATCGCGCAAGCCCCGTTCGGAAGCATTATCCTGTTGAACCTGCCCTTAACGGCCTCAAATTTTTCGATTGCCTTCAGTATAACGTTAATATCAATTCCATACCTCAGAGCGGTCAGTATTGCTGCAAGTATATTGTAAACATTGAACCGTCCCGTGAGCGAGGATTTCACGCTGTATTTTTTATCGTTAAGTTCGATATCGAAACTCATGCCTTCGAGGCTTAGATTTATGTTCAATGCCTGAAGATTCGAATAATTATCGACTGAATATAATTTCTTCGACGCCCTGCATTCGGTGAGCATTCTGATTCCGTAATCATCATCGCTGTTCGATACGGCGAGTGAATGTTCGGACAAAGTGTCGAAAAGGATTTTTTTCGCCCTGAAATAATTGTCCATGTTAAGATGCAGGTCCATGTGCTCGCTCGTGAGGTTAGTGAACACCGCGGTGTCGTAATGTATCGTGTGCACCCTGTAGTTCACCAGGGCGATAGACGACACCTCCATTATGCAGAACTGCATTCCGTTCTTCACCATCTTCGAAAGATATTCGTTCAGTTCGATCGAATCGGGAGTGGTGAGCCTTGAAGCGTTCGTATTCTTCGCATCCGTCATGTAATCTATAGTTCCTATCAGTCCCGATTTATAGCCTGCTTCCTCGAGTATCTTTTTTATTATATATGTAATTGTAGTCTTTCCGTTCGTGCCCGTAACTCCGATGACCTTAATCATTTCAGACGGATTTCCGTAAAAGGCTCTGCTGATTTCGGCCATTGCTTTTCTCACGTTTTCAACCAGAATCACCCTGGGATTTTTCGCGTGACTTTTAGCCGCCTTCTCGTCGGCTATGACCGCGCCGGCTCCGTTTTCTATTGCCTGCTCGATGAAATTTGTGCCGTCGGCTTTCGACCCGACGACCGCGAAGAAAACAAAATCGGCGCCCGTATTTCTCGAATCGAAACTCAGGCCTTTTACGGCGAAATCCGCGCCCTTAAAGACTTTTCCGAGACCCGCTGTATTTAGAATTTCCGATATCCTCATTTGTTTTCGTTCTTACAGAATAAAATTATTTTGCTCTTCGGGTTTATCCTTGTTCCCGGCTTGGGAAATATATCCACGACTTCCCCGCTGCCGTTTATGTCTACCGTGAATCCGTCCGATACGAGTTTGTTTATCGACTTTCTTAAACTCATACGCCGGACATCCGGTACTATCTTATATCCCTCTCCGTCATACTTCGAATTTTTCAGGTATAATTTTACTTTGCTGCCGCCTGATATCTTTGTTCCGGGAGACGGTTCCTGATTGACGACGGAAACGATGGCGCCTTTGTCATTTTTCAATCCCGCGTTTTCATCAAGTTCGTAGGGTATGTTTTTCTCCTGCAGAATTTCGAGCGCGTCCTGAAGCCTCATATCCTTTAAGTTTGGTATCGATTGTGTTCCGTCCGTCTGCAAATCGCCCGGCTCTTTTATCTCAGACCTGACGTACATGTACTCGCTGCTTAAACTTCCCGTGTTTCCGTTATACTCGATAATTCTTTCCGCTATTTTCTTAAAAACCGGAGCCGCTACTTTGCCTCCGTAGTAGCCGTTCTTCGGATCGTCAATCACGACGGTTATTATTATTTCCGGGTTCTCCGCCGGGAAATAACCAACGAACGAGGAAATGTGCGAACTGCTGGAATATTCGCCTTCCACGATTCTCTGAGTCGTTCCGGTCTTGCCCGCGACGCTTACTCCGTTGATTTTCGCGTCTGTACCGGTACCCCTTTCTACCACTCCGATGAACATCTGATTAAGTTTCTTCGCGGTCTCTTCAGAGATTACCTGCCTTACAGGCGACGGCATACCTTCATACAGAACGCTGCCGTCGGGACTTAACTCCTTTTTCACGATATAGGGCTTCATTAAAAGACCGTTGTTCGCTATTGAACCGTACGCCATCGTTATCTGCAGAACGTTTACCGCTATCTGATATCCTATAGACATGAATTCAAGCGAACCCGGAGTAAAGTCTATCGGGCGTTTTAAATACCCCTTGTTCTCTCCGTTGAGTTCTATTCCCGTGTATATTCCGAATCCGTAATCCCTCGCGTACTTGAAAAACCTTTCCGCGCCGAGTTTCTGTGAAAGTTTCGCGACACCGATGTTGCTTGACTTTTCTATTACCTGCTGAAACGTCAGGGATGACGCGCCGTACGAATCAATGATGTCCATCCCGTAAATCGTGTAGGTGCCGTTTTCAGTGTTCACGACGTTATTGGGAGCATCAATCTTTTCTTCGAGTATCGCGGAGGCGGTGACAATCTTGAATGTCGAACCGGGTTCGTAAATATCCGACAGCACGGCGTTCTTCATTCCCACTGTATCTTCTTTCCTTATGTTATTCGGGTCGAAAGTCGGGAATGTGCACATTGCGAGCACTTCGCCCGTCTTGACGTTAATAACTACCGCCTTGCCGCGCGATGCGTTGAAGTACTTTATACCGGATGCAAGTTCCTGCTCCGCTATTTCCTGTATGCTCTTGTCAATCGTGAGAATTACGTTTGCTCCCGTCTCGGGCTCCTTCTGAATGTAGTTCATATCCGGACGCTTGACGCCGCGCCCGTCCTTGCGCGATATCATGTATCCTTCCTTGCCCGTAAGTTCCTTGTTCGACGAAAGTTCAATACCGCTCACTCCCCTGTTGTCAAGGTCTGTGAACCCGATAATCTGGGAACCCGTCGAGCCGTAATTGTAGTACCTCGCCGATTCCTTGAAAACGTTGAGGCCCTCTATCCTCAAAGTGTCCAGACCCTTCAGGTCCGAAACCGATACTTTTCTTTCAAGATAAAACGCGCTGTTGTTCCTGTCGACGAGTTTGTCGTAATACTCCGACTTGTTCTTGCTGAATACGTTTGCAAGAAGAGCCGATACGGAATCGGGATTCTTTATCCTGTACGGGTCCGCTATTACTGAAACGCGGAACACGTTCGATACCAGCGGGTTCATGTTTCTGTCGAAAATGATGCCTCTTGACGGTGTGATAATTTCGCGGGACTGGGACTGTTTCTTGGCGATAAGTTTGTATTTTTCCGATTCCAGTATCTGAATTGAAACAAGTTTCGTTATCACGAGAGCGAGAAACGCGAGAAGAATGAACATTACAACATTCATTCGCCTCGTGACGTTGATTCTCTTTCTCTCTTTATTTACGAAACTGTAAAAATCCATTACATATCCGATTTGTTTATTTTTATCTTGCTGTCGCTTCTTACTGAACCTTCAACGACTTTCATGTTGAGTTTTTCTTCCGCTATCTTCTTGATTCTGTCGTATGAACTTAGTTTTTCGATTTCTATCCTGTAGGTATTATTCGCCTGATTCACTTTGTTTATGTCGTCCTTCAAATCGCTTATTTCCCTGTTCAGTTTGTTTACCGTTATTATGTTGTTAATCAGAAATACCGACAACGCCGATATAAGCACGAAGAAAATTATCAGGTAGAAAATCGATATTTTACCGCCCGTCTTCTTCATGCGACAACGACCTCCGCCGCGCGCAGTTTTGCGCTCCTTGACCTCGGGTTTGAACGGACTTCCGGATATTCCGGAGTCACGACCTTTTTTGTCAATATCTTCAGCGCTTTTCCCGCCTGCGCGGTCTTCTCGCTGTGCTCCCTGAAAAAATTCTTTACGATTCTGTCTTCGAGCGAATGATACGACACCACCACAATCCTGCCGCCTTCAGCCATTATGCCGAAAGCGTCGTTGAGAACTTTCTTAAGGTCGTTTAGTTCGTCGTTTACCGCTATTCTCAATGCCTGAAATAATTTCGAGAGAAACTTAACGGGCAGCGCGCTCTTAAAACCGTATTCCCGTTTTATTATCTTTATAAAATCTTCCGTCGTTTCTATGCTCTTTTTCCTTCTCGCTTCAGCCACTGCTTTCGAAAGCCTTGACGCTTTTGATATCTCTCCGTATTCCTCGAAAATTTCCGTGAGTTCTTTCTCCCTGTATTCGTTTAGTATAGTCCTCGCGTCGAGTTTCGAATTCTTGTCGGCGCGCATATCAAGCGGTGTGTTCTTCATGAAACTGAATCCCGCTTCCTCATTCAACTGAAACGAGGAAAGACCGAGATCAAGCACCATTCCCGTGATTGACACGAATCCCTCGTCCGAAACTATTCGCCCGACATCAGCAAAGTTTCCCTGCCTTATCGATATTTTATCACCGTATTCTTTCAATTTATCAGCCGCGAATGTAATCGAATTTTCGTCTTTGTCTATCGCTATGAGCCTTGAACCGCCCCGGACGCTCTCGCAGATTAATTTTGAATAACTTCCCCCGCCGAGCGTGCCGTCAACAAGTACGTGATTTCTGATTACCGGATTGATTAGATACGATACCGCTGTATTTAAAAGAACCGGAATATGATATTCGGTAACCAATTAAACCGTCAAAATTTTTTTAAATTATTGTCCCAGTTTGTTAAAAATGCTTTCCGTGACGCTCTGCGCGACATTCTCGTACGTTTCGGGATGCTGTTTGTCGTATGTATCCTTCATTGCAGGATCCCAAATCTCTATCTTGGTAAGCATTCCGAGAATAAGGACCTCTTTCTTGATGTGAGCGAATTCGATTAAATGGGAAGGGAGAAGAAACCTGTTATGCGAGTCCAGTTCGCACTCGTGCACGAACATCAGAAATTGCCGCATGAAAAATCTTTCCTGCGAATTGAAAACGTTGTAGTTCATTAGACCTTTTTTTACCCTTTCCCATTCGTCGAGTGGGTACACCATTATGCATTCATCCATACCGCGCGTCAAAACGAGCGTGTTGTTTGCCTCCGGATTCATTACTTTCCTGAATTTGCTCGGAAGAACAACCCTCGATTTTACGTCTAAATTCGATATTGAATGTCCCTGAAACAAGATTTTATGCCAATTTTGTGTAATTATTGGGATTTTAAACCACTTTCGCCCACTTCGTCCCACTACAAAAATACATAATTTAATATTAAAGTCAAACGAATTTTTAGGAAATCTGAAGTTTTTTTCACGCGGGACTTTACTCGGATTTGTTGTAAGTTGTCCGGTGGGAAATTTTTATGCGAGAAGAACATTCGGTGGGATTATTTATTCTTCATTCTGCTTCCCAACTTTGAAATTTTAAATTGTAATTTTGCATTTTCAACTTTGAACTTTGAAATAAAAAAAGGCTGCCGATTGGCAGCCTTTA
>CAZOQR010000014.1:0-5515 GCA_964581915.1 uncultured Ignavibacteriaceae bacterium
CTCATTTATTACTTATAATTTATGCTGATGAATTATAAGTTCGATTGAATATAACCTATGCGGGTGAATTATATGTTTCCGTTATCGGCTCTTTGAAGTCCTTGTTCAGAAGCATATTCTTCACGTCCTTCGCTATAGTCACGCTTTTGTTGAGCGTCATAAACACGTTGTCAACGAAGAGGCGGATTTCGTCGAAATCCATCGCTTCGGGCTTTGCCGCTATTGATTCGAAGAGTTCCGTCTGAAGTTTGTCGAGCAATGTTATTTCCATCGCGAACATTTTCCTGTTCGGAATAAGCGCGGGCACTGCCGCTTTTTTCACAGCCGTCTTTTTCACAGCCGTCTTTTTCACTGCCGCTTTTTTCACAGCCGTCTTCCTGACTGTTTTCTTTACGGCAGGCTTCTTTGCCGTAGTTTTCTTCACGGTTTTTTTAACCGATTTCTTCAGGGGTTTCTTCGGCGCTTTCTTTTTTGTCTTTGCCATAGTAAAAAAAATTTAAGAGGGGGGAAATTAATCCCCCCGAATGTTATTCTTTTATGAAATGAATTTGCCTCTCGGAGTATAATGAGTGTGCAGAAGTTTGTGAGAAAGATGTCCGCAGGGTCCTTCCGTGAAGAATTTTTCGTAAATCATCTTCACGTACGGGTTGTCGTGCGACTTTCTCATTTCGAGCGATTCGTCCTCGGCGTAAATGGCTTTCGCGCGCGCCTGTCTGATTTCGATTGATGTCGGAATCGGCTGTCCGCCGCCGCCGATGCAGCCGCCCGGACACGCCATGAATTCTATGAAGTGGCATTCGCTGAACTTGCCGCCGCGCTTTATGTCGTCGAGAATCTTCTTCGCGTTCGCCGTGCCGTGCGCAACCGCTACTTTCAGAGTCGCGCCCTTGAGCCAGTTCCAGTCCTTAACGAGATGCTTCAGGATTTCGGGAACGGGTCCGACAGCGTTTATCGGAAGTTCTACGTACTTGACGCCTTCAAATCCTCTTACCGGTGTTATGTTCGCGTTCGCGAAAATGTCTTCCGTCTTGTTGCCCGTTACGAATTCGATTACGGAGCGGAGAGCCGCTTCCATAACGCCGCCCGTCGCGCCGAAAATCAATCCCGCGCCCGAGGCTTCGCCGAACGGACTGTCGAACATCGACTTCGGCATTTCGGGAAGGTAGATGCCCGCTTCCTTTATCATCTTCGCGAGTTCGCGGGTCGTGAGACCGTAATCCACGTCCTTGTAGCCCGAGTCTGTCATTTCAGGCCTGTTGCATTCGAACTTCTTCGCCGAGCAGGGCATCAATGCGACCGAGACAACGTCCTTCGGGTCAACGCCGATTTGCTGCGCGTAGAAAGTCTTTATAATCGCGCCGAACATCTGCTGGGGCGATTTCGCCGTCGAAAGGTTCGGTATGAATTCGGGATAGAAATGCTCGAGATATTTCACCCATCCCGGCGAGCAGGAAGTGAACTGCGGGAAAGCGACGCTCTTGTCTCCGCCGACGAGAGCCTTGTATAGCCTTATTATTAATTCCGTGCCTTCTTCGAAAATTGTGAGGTCGGCGGTGAAGTTAGTGTCGAACACCGCGTCGAATCCGATTCTCTTGAGTGCCGTGTTTAATTCCTGTGTCATTGATTTTCCGGGCTCGATTCCGAAACATTCCGCTATCGCCGCTCTTGGCGACGGGGCGGTCTGAATCACCACGTGCTTCTTCGGGTTGTCTATCGCGTCCCAGATTTCGTCCGACGGGTCGTTAGCGTGCAATGCCGCGGTCGGGCACCTGTTGATGCACTGTCCGCAGTTTATGCAGACAACGTCCGCGAGCGGTTTTTCCATGAACGTGCTGATGTGTGTCTTGTCGCCCTTGTCAATCGCTTCAAGCACGCCGACTTCCTGAAGGTCGATGCAGGTTCTGACGCATCTCTTGCAGAGAACGCACTTGCTCATATCGCGGATTACCGAGTATGAGGATTTGTCCGTTTCATAAGCGGGCTTGTCGCAGTGTCCGAAAGTGTATCCGTCAACTCCGTACTCGTTCGCGAGCGACTGGAGTTCGCAGTTTCCGTTTCTTATGCAGGAGTAGCATTCGCCGTAATGTTCGCTGAGAAGAAGGTCTATAACGTGCCTTCTTGCTTTCCTTACCATCGATGTCGAAGTTCTCACTTTTATCGGAGCCGTTATCGGGAACGCGCAGGCAGCCTGAAGCGTTCTCATTCCTTCCACTTCGACCACGCAAACGCGGCAAACGCCCGCTACGCAGAGGTCCTCGTGATGGCACAGTGTCGGAATGTGAATCTGATTCATCTTGCAGGCCTCAAGTATTGTAGTTCCGAGAGGAACGGATATTTTCTTCTCGTTAATCTCAACGGATATCATCCCGCCGATGGTGTTCGTATCCTCGGGTTTCTGAACCTTGAACTGCTGCTGGCTGACGGGTGCTCTTGATGTTTTTTTATTATCCATTTTTATGCTTCGATTTTATTTAATATTTCATCTTTAAAGTTTTCGATAATTGAAATGAATGAGTTCGGGCTCGACTGTCCGAGACCGCATTTGGAAGCGACCTGCATCGACTGTCCGAGTTCCTTCAGTTTGTTTATGTATTCGAACGTGAATTCGCCCTTTTCTATCATTTCAACGCCTTCGAGTAATTTTACGTTGCCGATTCTGCACGGCGTGCACTGACCGCAGGATTCTTCGACGAAGAATTCCATGAAGTTCTTGAGCACCTTCAGCATGTTCCTGTTCTTTCCGAATATCATCACGGAACCGCCTGTCGCGACGTCTTCATAAGCAAGAGTTCTGTCGAACTGCGACGCGGGAACGCATACTCCAGACGCTCCGCCGACCTGCACGGCTTTCGTATCGCCTGCATCGACGAGTTTCAGGAGGTCTTTTATCTTCGTGCCCCACGGAAGTTCGTAAACTCCGGGCTTCCTGCAGTCGCCGGAAATCGAGAATAATTTCGAGCCGCTCGATTTGTCCGTGCCGACCTTCGCGTACCAGTCGCCGCCCTTTACCACTATGTGCGCCGCCGCCGCGAGTGTTTCCACGTTGTTGACCGACGTCGGACGTCCGTTGTATCCCGTGTTGACGGGGTACGGAGGACGGTTTCTCGATTCGCCGCGCTGTCCTTCGAGAGATTCGATTAACGCTGTTTCTTCTCCGCAAACGTACGCGCCCGCTCCGAGCCTTATCTTTATGTCGAAATTGAAATCTTCAAGACCGAGTATCTTCTTGCCGAGCAGATTGTCTTTCCTCATCTGTTCGAGGTAATCTTCAAGGTACTGATACATGTATTCGTATTCGCCCCTAAGATATACAAGACCTTCCTTCGCGCCGATAGTGTACCCGCCGATAACCATTCCGTCAAAAACCAATTCGGGATATTCCGTGAGGAGCACCCTGTCCTTGAACGTGCCGGGCTCTCCTTCATCGGCATTGCATACTATGAACTTTTGATCCGCTTTCGCGGCTGCTGTCAGCATCCATTTGGTCGAAGTCGGAAATCCTGCTCCGCCTCTTCCTTTTAACTTTGACGACTTTAATTCAAACAGAACGTTCTCTCTCCCGATTTCGAGCGCTTTCTTTATTCCTTCGCCTCTCTTGTAATCGGAAAATAATACCGGACCTGTCCTTTCCTGTTTTTTAAAAATTGGTTCCATGAATGATATGTTTTAAGTTTGAACTATATTGAAAATTATACGATTTGAATTCTTTTTTTGCGCCGTGTTTTGAGGAGGAAACGGTTCCGGGCATAGAAATCCCGTCAATGTAAGTCTGCGTTATAACTGCGGGGTAAAGCAAGTGTATTTATTCCTCCAAATAAATTTAATTCAAATTAGATAAAATAAGATGTTATCTCAATACATTTTTTAATACCGAATTCATGTTTTTAACGTTTTTTCCTTGGGTTTTTGTTTGCTGCTTAAACCTTGTTATGAAGCCCCTGAAAAGCGTGTTAGCGCCGAATTATACTCCAAATCTTTGACTTATTTTTTGTAAATTTGTATAAAACCGGTTTATTGCTTCTTAAACTAACATATTCGATATTTAAAAAGGATATCCGCTCGGAAATCAGGAACAGATACGTCATAAACTCGCTCCTTATGTTCGTGATAATTACGATTTCGATTATCAAGTTTTCAATCGGTGACGATAAAGTCGATGATTCAATACTTTCGGGTCTGTTCTGGATTGTGATTTTCTTCTCCGCTATCAGCGGTCTCGCAAGAGTCTTTATAAAGGAAGAGGAAACGGGAACATCGATGGCGCTTAAACTCGCCGCGGGACCGACGGAGATTTTTCTCGGCAAACTGCTTTTTAATTTCGTGCTCACATTCTCGCTGAATATCGTTATATTCTTCCTGTTCTATCTGATAACAGGCATTAAAATAAATAACTTCGGAGCGTTTTTCCTGTCGGTGATTCTCGGAAACTTCGGCATCGTAGCGGCTTCAACTATAATCGCGGCGATAATCGCGAAGGCGAATTCAAAAGGCACGCTGTATCCCGTGCTCGCTTTTCCCGTGCTCCTGCCCTTGCTGCTGACGCTTATTGATTCCACTAAACTCGCCTCCGAAGGCGCGCCGCTTACTGAACTTGTCGGCGATTTTCAGATTCTTATCTCGTATTCGGTAGTGATTACCGTCATATCAATTTTTCTCTTTAAATTCGTTTGGGAAGACTGAATACAAATACCGGTTTCTATGACTCGCTTTCAACCGATTACGACCTGATGGTGAATGCTTCTTCTTACATTTCAGCCAGAAAGGAAATTCTGAAAAGATTCATTAAGGAAAACTACCGCTCGGCAGCCGACATAGGATGCGGAACGGGCAACGACGCTGTCGCGCTCGCTCTTAACGGGCTGAAAGTAACGGGGTTCGAGCCGTCGGCGGATATGCTCCTCAAAGCGAAACGGAAATCCGCGGAGTACGGATGCAGGATTGATTTTGTTAACGCGCCCGCGTCGCGCATTAAAAGAAATTTCGACGGCAAATTCGACCTCGTTGTCTCTCTCGGCAATGCTCTCGCGAATATGAATCCTTCCGAATTGCCGAAATCCCTGAAACGCATGCGCGCCTTGATGAAAGCCGGCGGAACCCTGCTGATTCAGTTACTGAATTATACGAATCTCAGGAAGGAAAATAAAAGAATCGTGAACGTTACCGAAAGCGGAGGCAGGATTTTCTTCAGGTTCTATGACTTTCTTCCCGGCAGTCTGAATTTTAATATACTTGCCGCCGACAGGGAGAATCTGAAAAACCATAAACTGATTTCAACGCGCCTTTACGAATACAGAAAAAATGAATTGTCCGTTTTGCTTAAACAGGCGGGTTTTAAAAACATTAAATATCACTCCGATTTCAGCCTGAACACTTTCTCCGCTTCTTCTTCAAAAGACCTGATTATCACCGCGAATATAAACTGAATCGCGCCGGGAGTCCTACAAAGAATGGAGAGACTTCCGGATACATAGTTTATGTTTCTCAAGTTTCGGGTTTCAAAACCTGAACCGGTCCG
>CAZOQR010000014.1:5615-22318 GCA_964581915.1 uncultured Ignavibacteriaceae bacterium
GGGGTTACAAAAGAGATTAAAGATATTGTTTTTCAGCAGTCTCTAATTACTAATTCATCACCAGTCTCCGGGAGTCTCCCCTTTTTCAAGGGGGACTCTCTGGCTTTAATTTCTAAACGGAACCGAGAGTCCTCCAAAGAGCGGAGAGACTCTCGGATACATAGTTTATGTTTCTCAAGTTTCGGGTTTCAAAACCTGAACCGGTCCGAAATACTAACCCCACTCTTTAGAGTGGGGGAAAAGAGTACTTAAAAAAAAGGGCTTTAGCCCACAATTCCCTTCTACTTTGAGGACTAAAGTCCTTATGTTGTATTCACTTTTACCCCACCTTAAAAGGTGGGGTTACAAAAGAGATTAAAGATATTGTTTTTCAGCAGTCTCTAATTACTAATTACTAATTACTAATTGTCTCAGTAAGAGATTTGCACTACATCCACGACCCTGAATTCCTCATAGTACCTTCCTTTGTCGTCTTTCGGTATTATGTTCTCTTTCAGGAATTTTGTGAAATTGCCGTAGTTCGGGAACTGGGATTTGAAATTTTTAAATATTGAAAGTTTAAATTCGAGCGAATCGGTAATGTCCTCGAAATGATTGGGATTATTCGTTCCGAAAAAATAAATCCGGCTTACCCTGTGCTTGCCGTTCTTATCCGGGTATATGAAGTCGTTTTTTGCCGCGAACACAGCGTCGAAAACCGCCGTGCCTATTGTCCTGTGGTCGCGGTGATTCAGGTTTATGTTGTCGAAATCGAGATTCGCGGGGTCGAATGTAAACACAATCTCCGGTTTCAGTTCCTTGATTATTTTCGTCAACTGCCTTCTGAGTTTATCCGTATATTCAAGAAAACCGTCCTTGTAATCAAGAAAATATACATCCTTGACACCGACCGCTGCCGCCGCGCTCATCTGTTCCTTCTTCCTGAGTTCTATCCTCTCCTTTCCCGTTAACGAACGAATCTTGAAGCCGTTCTCGCCGTTCGTCGCAACCACGTAATGCGCGGTGTATCCCTCGCTTATTAACCTTCTGATTGTGACGGGACAACCGAATTCTATGTCGTCGGGATGCGCCGCGACCGCGAGTATGTTCTTTTTTGCCAAACCTAAACGTTTAATTTTGCAAAAATACTAAATATTTGTATTCTTAAATACGGTGAAAATAAGAATAAAATATGTTAAAATTGTACAGACAACTAATTCAAGCATATTGATTTCTAAGGACTTTTTCAACATCATTGCCGAAAGTTCACTCATCGGAGTCGCAATCTTCAGGAAGGACAAAGTAATTTATTCCAACGACAGGATTTCCGATATGCTGGGTATGTCAGGCAAAGAGATAGTTGGAAACGGAATAGAAATCATTTCACGCAATATACATAAAGACGATTTGCGTCAGTTCAGCGATTTCTTCTCGGCTGATAATCCCGTTCCGCAAATGAAAATCAGGTTCAGATTCAGGAAGAAATCCGGCAGGCTCGTATGGTACGAATCGAATATGATTAAGATTTCAAGGGACAATGACGAATATGTCGTGTCAATTCTCACTGACATTACCGAGCAAAAAAAATACGAGCAGAAACTTATTGAAAACGAAAGCAAGTATAAAAGTTTTATTGAAAAAACATCTGAGGGCGTTTCTTACCTTGAGTTCTCCGAACCTGTTGACTTGAGTCTTCCGTTCGAAGAGCAGTTGAAATGTATTTATAAAACAGGAGTGGTTGCCGAATGCAATCTCGCTTTCGCGAAAATGTACGGCATCGATTCGGCGGAAGAGATTCGCGGCAGGTCCCTTTTCGAACTTCACGGCGGTGACAGCAATCCCGTGAACATCAACGCGTTCCTTGCCCTGCACGATAATGATTATAACGTTCAGAATGTCGTCTCGGAAGAAATCACCGCGGACGGCAGGAATGTCGTTTTTCTGAATAACTCAGTCGGAATTATTAAAGACAATCATCTTGTCGGAATCTGGGGAACGCAGATTGACATTACCGAAAGACAGAAGTCCCACGAACTCATATCCGCGGCATTCAGCATCTCCGAATCTGCTCACGAATCGGGAAATCTTGATGACCTGTTCTCTTCGATTCATAAGATTGTTTCATCTCTTATGCCCGCGAAAAATTTCTACATCGCGATTTATGATAGAAATAAGGACCTGATTTCATTCCCGTATTTCGTGGACGAGTTCGACGAAGCCGTCATAACACAGAAACCCGGAAGAGGAATCACGGAATATGTTATTAGAACAGGCAAACCTCTTCTTGCTACGCCCGAAGTAATCGCTGAACTCGAAAAAACAGGTGAGATTATTCCCATCGGGTCCGAGTCGATTGACTGGCTCGGCGTTCCATTGAAAGTGAACGATGTGACAATCGGACTTATCGCGGTGCAGTCTTACAATGAAAAGGTAAGATATACCGAAGAAGATAAGAACATTCTCGAATTCGTTTCGGCTCAGGTGGCTATGACAATAGAAAGAAAACGCTCGCAGGAAGCGTTGAAACAGAGCGAAAGCAAGAACCGCGCTCTGCTCTCCGCGCTGCCTGACCTTATTTTCGTCCAGGATTATGACGGAGTCTATCTCGACTATCACACGAGGAGTCCGGAAATCCTTTTCGTTCCGCCCGAAAAATTCCTCGGAACAAATATGAAAGACATTCTTCCCGGATACCTCGATAAGTTGTTCAGGGAAGCGTTCCGAAAGGCGATTGATTCGGGCGAAATATCAGTATTCGAGTACCCTCTCGTGATAAACGGCGAACAACTCTTTTTCGAAGCGAGAATCGTCGCTTTTGATAACGATAAAATTCTCTCTACAATCAGGGATGTGTCGCAGAAGAATAAAATCGTCAAGGAAATTCTCGCCGCCAAGGAAAATGCCGAAGAACTGAACAGGCTTAAAACAAACTTCCTCGCGAATATGAGCCACGAACTCCGTACTCCGCTTCACGGAATTCTCGGATTCGCGCAGATTCTCGCGGAGGAAACGCAGAACGATGACCAGAGAAATATGATTATGACCATATACAAGAGCGGGAAAAGACTCCTTGAAACCCTTAACCTAATTCTGAATTTCTCAAGAGTTGACGCGAATAAATACGAACTCGTCTGCACCTTGATTGACGTCAAGGAACTCGTAAGGGAAGTCGTTACTCTGTTCGTTCCGAGCGCGGAGAACAAATCAGTTAACCTTGAAGCCGTTTTATGCAGCGAGAATGTTTATGCAGAACTCGACGAAAGACTGCTGAGGGATATTATGAATAACCTTATCAACAACGCAATCAAATTTACGGAAAAGGGCAGCGTAAAGGTCTATCTGAAAAAATATACGGAGCATTTTATGCTCGAAGTCGAGGATACGGGCATAGGCATCCCAGAAGATAAGTACGACCTGATTTTTCAGGAGTTCAGGCAGGAAAGCGAAGGGCTTAGCAGGAATTTCGAAGGGACGGGACTCGGTCTTACAATAACAAAGAGTTACGTGGAATTGATGAAAGGAAACATAACTGTTAAAAGCAAACTGGGCGCCGGCACGAGATTTACCGTTACACTCCCTTTGAAAATTTCAGGAGCGAAGTCATACGAAAATCAGTATCAGGAGGAGGTGTTCGCCGTGAGCGATATTCCCGCGCCTGCCGACAGGAAACGGATTCTTCTCGTTGAAAATGACAAGGTCAGCGCCGTTCTTGTTAAAACCTACATCTCGAAAGTCTATAACGTTGATGCCGTCACGAAAGGCGAGGAGGCTCTTGAAATGGCGCGTGAGAACTATTATGACGCCGTTCTTATGGACATTAATCTCGGCGAAGGCATGACGGGTATCGACACTACACGCGAACTTAAAAACATTGACGGATATAAGGACGTCCCGATTATTGCCGTGACGGCTTTCGCGATGGAAACGGATAAAGATGAATTCCTTAAATACGGGTGTTCGCACTATATCGCGAAACCATTCGACAAGAGCGAACTCCTTAACCTGCTCAATTCGATTTTTTCCGGCCGGGAGTGACTTCGTTCTTGCTTCCGCTCTCCTCGTTTAACTTGCGCATTTTCTTAGTGTCGGTCGGATGTCCGTATTCTTCAATATTCTTGTAATGATACAGATACTCTTCCTTTGAAACGTTGTTCTGCCAGTAACCCGTCAGCATCCCGAATCCCGTTACAATTATGAAGATTCCCGCTACTCCCGCCGCGGCAAGTTTTTTGTTAACGCTCTTTTTTAATACGACGTTCTTAAGTTCGAGCGTGTCCTTCACGGGACACACGTCAACGCAGTTAAGGCAGGACGTGCATTCATCCGATATGACCGTGTTAACCTTGTGAACCTGAATGAATGACGGGCACGCTTTCGTGCATAACTTGCAGTCTATGCAGGATGAAGCGGTTCTTTTTATCTTGTTCGTGCTGAGCAGCGATGTTATTCCAAGAAAACCTCCGTAAGGGCATAAATACCTGCACCAGAAACCCCTGAATACAATTGAAAGAAGAAACAGAATAGAAATCACTATCAGTGAAAAGCGGGAGATGTCCGCGAAGAAATAATACATCTTTATGTCCGACACTATGTTGTAAGGGCTTTCAAGAAACGACTTGACCGCCATGTCGCTCATCACGAAAATTACAGAGTAAAGAAGGAAGCCGAGCAGAAGGTACTTTATGCTTCTCAGCGGATAGTCGAGAAATTTCGGCATCCTGAAATTCTTCCTGAATATCAGTTTTCCGAAATCGCCGAGAAGTTCTGACAGGAAACCGACGGGGCAGAACCAACTGCAGAACGACTTTCCGAACACGAACGAAACGAGCAGTATCGCCGTGAAAATAAAGAATCCCGCGGGATGAATCATGCTGATTTCCCCTGTCTTTATAAACAGATAAAAACTCATGAACGAACTTATCGGCAGGAAACCGTCAACTCCGGGAGGGCGCGGGAAAAATCCCGCCGTGCCGCCGGAGTCGAGAAATCTGACGAAGAGGTAAAACTCGATGCCTATCCAGATGCAAAGCAGCGCGAAAGCGGTTTGAATTACGAACCTGTAATTCTGTATCCTGAATTTCTTTTTCTTTTCCATTTTAGAATTGTTTGTGCAATTCCATCCTAAGCGTCACGCGCGGTGATTATTTCTTCTTTCCTATTCTGTTAATTTTCGCGATTGTTTTTTTCTTGAAATGCTCGATAGTCTCCGCCGTGAGCATCTCGTACGCGCTGCTCCTGAGTTTTCCCCACTTGTTGTGAACGGGACACGGCTCGTCGGGAGAACAATCGGGAAAACCGAGCACGCAACTGTTGAATAGCGCCAGACCGTCAATCGCCTCCACAATCTCAATAAGTTTTATCTTAGACGCGGGCTTGCCGAGAAAAAATCCTCCCGAATTTCCTTTTCTCGATTTCACGAGTTTCTTCGCGGTAAGGCTCTGAAGTATCTTTGAAACGAACTCCTTCGGAATGTTCAGTTTGCGCGATATCTCCTCCGCCGAAGCCATTCGCCCTTCGTCGAGGGTCGAAAGGTACAGTACAGCCTGAAGTCCGTACTCGCATTTTTTTGAAAATATTACAGTCATAGTATTCAGATAAATTAATCTGATTAAAAATACCGTTTTTGTCCGATTTAATCAAGAGAAAATAATCTGTTTTGGGGAGAGAATTGTCCGGGGAGAAGAATATTATTGGCGTTACAATTTAAATAAAAATTCTTAATTTGTTCTATGGATATCAAATACCTGAAAGGGGTCGGGGAAAAGCGCGCCGGGGCGTTTGCCAAAATCGGCGTGACGAAAATTGAAGATTTCCTTGCTTTCGTTCCCAGAACCTACGTCAGGAGGGTTAGTATCCGTCAGGCGAGAAAAATGCTCGGCGAAAATGTTGTCATTTTCGGCAAAGTGACTTTCGTTAAACATCCCGCCAGACCCACACATCCCGTTACGATTGAACTCGACGACTCGACAGACTTGATTGAAATTCCGATTTTCGGCGCTTCCGAATTCCGCGCGAAACAGTTCAGGCTTGACGAGCATTACATTTTTTACGGAAAGGTCGGCGAGGCTTATAAAGGTTACAACGCCAGACTCGATTACAGGGACCATTTCAAGATTAATCCATTGGATGAATACGACAGGGATTTTCTGAAATATCCCATTCTGCCCGTCTATGAACTCTCAGGCGAACTCAAAGCCACGTGGGTGAAGCCGCTGACTCTTACAAGAATTGTTTTTAACGCCTTCAGGCATCTGCATAAAGACAACCCCGCGCCCGCGGGAGAGAAACTGACCGAAAAAATTCTTGACGAATATTCTCTGTCCTCAAGGAGCGAAGCCATTCTAAGGCTGAATTTTCCGATGGAAATCGAACAGGTCGAGCGTTACAGAAAAAGACTCGCATTCGAGGAACTCTTCTACCTGCAGTTGCTCCTCGCGCTTAAAAGAAGAAATCTCAAGGAAGAGGCAAAGGGCATATCTTTCGGGACGGACATCCGTAAACTTACAGACGATTTCGTTAAAGCGCTTAATTTCGAACTCACATCGGCTCAGAAAAAAGTAATAAACGAAATCTATTCGGATATGAAATCCGATAAGGTGATGAACAGGCTTCTTCAGGGCGATGTCGGCAGCGGAAAGACAATCGTTTCAGTGTTCGGTATGCTGATTGCCCTTCAAAGCGGCTATCAGGCGGCTTTGATGTGCCCGACTGAAATTCTCGCGGAGCAGCATTTCACGACAATATCGGATTTCATAAACAGGTTCAACGCGGCGGCGGGTAAGGACTATAAAGTTACACTTTTAATCGGCGGGCAGAAAAAGAAACTTCGTACTGAAATTCTTAATGACATTAAATCAGGGAAAACAAACATCATTGTTGGCACGCACGCCCTCATTCAGGAGACAGTCGATTTCGCGAATCTCGGTTTCGTAATAATCGACGAACAGCATAAATTCGGCGTAATGCAGCGCGCGAAACTTAAAGATAAGGGATTCAACCCCGACGTGATGGTGATGACAGCGACGCCGATTCCGAGAACGCTCGCCCTTGCTTATTACGGCGACCTTGATTCGTCCGTTATCGATGAACTTCCCGCGAACAGAAGACCCGTCAGGACTTTTCTTAAAATGGATACAGCCCGCGGCGAAGTGTGGAGTTTCGTAAAGGAGAATCTGCGCAAAGGCAGACAGGCTTTCATTATCTATCCGATAATCGACGAATCCGAAAAACTCGACCTCAAATCTGCGGAAATAAATTTCAAGAACCATAAGGATAATATTTTTAAAGACTATAACGTGGGAATGGTTCACGGAAGAATGCTCTGGTATGAAATCGAGGATACGATGAAGGATTTCAAGGACGGGAAAATCGACGTGCTCATTGCTACGACCGTTATTGAAGTCGGGCTCGACATTCCCAACGCGACTGTAATGGTAATCGAGGAAGCCCAGCGTTTCGGGCTCTCGCAACTGCACCAACTCCGCGGCAGGGTCGGAAGGGGTGCGGACCAGTCGTACTGTATTCTCGTTGCGAAGTACATTGACGAAGTTTCGAAAAAAAGACTCGAGACTCTCTGCGAAACTACCGACGGATTCAAAATTTCCGAAGTAGATATGGAAATTCGCGGACCCGGTGAATTCTTCGGTACGCGTCAGTCGGGGATTCTGTCATTCACCGTTACCGACCTCATAAAAGATTCAGACGTTTTGCTTCAGGCGAGAAAAATCGCGTTTGAAATTATTAACGACGACCCGCAACTCAGGAAACAGGAAAATGCCGTTATCAGAAACATTCTTCTTTCCGAGCATAAAGATTCAATCTACCTGATGAACATAGCCTGATTTCCCCCGCGTCGCTCACAGGCAAGGCTACCGTTGATTTCCATTTAGAATTTATCTCAAAAAGCATATTTTATTAATAATTTAATATTCCGGTTTGCAGAAATCATCGAAGTTCGAAATATTACTGCCTCTACTTACAATCGTGCTGGATTCGGCTGCTGTCTTCGGGGCATATCTGCTCGCATATTACGTAAGATTTTTCACTTCTTTCGCAAACGTGTTCCCGATTGACAAAGGACTGCCTGAACTTCAGGGATATACTTACTTCGCGCTGTTCACGATGCCCGTCTGGATTGTCACGTTTCAGAACTTCAAGATGTACAAGCCCAAGCGCAACGTATTCATTGGCGATGAATTCGTGCAGATATTCAAATGCACGGCAATCAGCATACTTTTATCAATAGGCATTATTTTCTTTTTCAGGGATTTTCCGTATTCGCGTCTCGTGTTCGTGCTTTTGTGGGCGATTTCGCTCGCACTGATTACAATCGAGAGATACTTCATGCTGAAACTCGAGAAGACTATGTACAACAACCGTGTCGGTCTGAAGAACGTCGCTATAGTCGGCTCAAACGTAATGTCGGATAAAATATACTCGACCTTCAGAAAAGACAGGCACACTGGTTTTGATGTGCTTGGTTTCTTTTCAATCACCGGGCCCGATAAGGATTTTCTGAAGGATAAAAACCATATTGGCGGCATAGGAAGCATCCCATCTAAAATACGCGAACTGAACATACAGAAACTGATTTTATCGCTTTCTCCCGAAGAGGATAAATATCTTTACGACATAATAAAATCCTGCGAAGGAATTAACGTCGAGTTCATGCTCGTTCCCGATTTTAACGAACTTATCACGAGCCGGCTGAAAATATCGGAAATCGACGGCATTCCTTTTATGGTTATAAAATCATTCCCGCTTAGCGTCTGGGACAGAATCGTCAAGAGGGTGTTCGACATTTTCGCGTCTCTTTTGCTGATAATAGCGATTTCGCCGGTTCTGATTGTATTATCGCTCCTCGTTAAGTTAACCTCTAAGGGTCCGCTGTTCTACAAGCAGGAAAGGGTCAGCCTCGACGGGCGAAAGTTCAACATGCTGAAGTTCCGCTCAATGCGCATCGACGCCGAGGCGGACGGGAAACCGAGGTTCGCTTCTAAAGACGACAACAGATACACGCCCATAGGGCTTTTCATAAGAAAATATTCTCTCGACGAACTGCCGCAGTTCCTTAACGTTCTCAAGGGCGATATGAGCATAGTCGGTCCGCGCCCCGAGAGGGAATACTTCATAAACATTATGAAGGATTCCGTCGACAAGTATCTCGAAAGGCACAGGGTAAAGTGCGGCGTCACGGGCTGGGCGCAGGTAAACGGACTCCGCGGTTCGGAAACGTCGATGCAGGCGCGTATCGATTACGACATCTATTACATCGAGAACTGGTCTCTCGTGTTTGACATAAAAATAATTTTAAAGACAGTCAAGGAAATGTTCTTTTCAAAAAGCGCATTTTAAAATTTATATATACGCTATATTATAATAATTTAATTAAGCAGATTTGATTCCCGTTATAATATTTTTCGGTCACGTGATTTTTCTCGCCTGGGCGTTTTCAAAATCATACCAGAACGACGGTCTCGTTCAGGCTTTCCTGAACGTTTTCTTTATAGTAATTCTTTTTACTGTCGGCTGGACGCTTTCCGACCTGTTCGTCGGGCTGTTCATAAACGCGGGCGGCTACGAGATTGCGATTCCCGACAGCAAGACGGCGCAGTTTTTCCTCAAAATAACCGGATTCGTGAGAATCTACGGAAACGGATTCGGCAAACTGATTCCCAAAGACTCTATTTCTCTTGTTGTTTTAACAATAATTGAATACTTTTTCTACAGGTTCTATTTCAGGCGAACTTCGTTGAAGTGATTTGAAATTATTTAAGTATAAAATATTTTTCTTTCTTCCGTTACTTGTGTCGGCGTCGCTGCTTTTCCCGAATGAACTTTCGGTAAAGAGCAAGAGCAGCATAATGCTTCAGTTCGTCACGACTAACGGATTCGGAAACAACCTGTACATCGACAACATCATGACGGGGCGGCGTCCCGCTCTTGATATCGCTGTCACTTCAATCGACAACATAAAGAAGGACACCACGTTCATTCCGAACATACAGAGCGTTACGCTCGAGCCCGAAGTAAACGTAACGAACCTCGGAGTGAGTGAATACCACACGCGCTTCGCGCTTGTTCTCGAAATTCCGGAACTTCAGTATACATCTGTCGATACGGCGGCGTCCGTTTCCGCGGGCGGCAACATACTTTTCATAATGGATTCCGTGACGATACCAGCGGGAATGAATATTACGCTGCGCGCTTTCGTTTCGGAGAAGTTGGATTCGTCGTATTCCGCCAATCACAACGACACGCTCGTGCAGAATTCCGTTTTCCTGCAGGCGGCTTACAGAAACCTCTTCATCGAGGAATTCACTTCGTCAACATCGCCTTCGTGCGGAGCGAACAACCACGCGCTCGACACTTTAATATACAACCATTTCAACAGTGTTTGCGCCGTCAAGTATCACGTTGGCTTTCCTCCTCCAGGAATAGACTCGATGTACATTCAGGATTCTGTCGAAGTTAACCAAAGAAGAAATTATTATTTCGTCAACACAGTTCCTTACACGCTCCTGAACGGAAGAAGCAGGCTTCCGCTTCCATATTCTTCGCTTGATTCGGGCATGTACAGGCGTTACTTCTTGGATTCGGTTTACAACGGCTCGCCCGTATCCGTAACTGTAACTGATGTTCTTTTGCCGGGCGACACGATTCAGTCGACGATAAACGTCAATGTTCTTTATCCGATAGCAGGCTCCAAACTTCGTCTGAAAATCGCGGCTGTCGAGAAACTCGTTTCATATTCGGCTCCGATAGGCGCGAGCGGCGAAAAGGATTTTTACGACGTGTTCAGAAAATTCATACCCGACTCCGCGGGCTACGCGCTCAGCGGCAGTCCCGGCACGAACTCTTTCGTTATTAAATACCACGTAGATTCTCCCTGGCAGGACACTTCTATGTACACCGTCGCGTTCATTCAGAACGACGAGAACAGGGAAGTCCTGAACTGCGGCAAAGGCTTATCGCTTTCGAAAGCGAAACGTCCTTCGTCTCCCGTCAAGAGCGTAGTGTTCAAGCCCGATTTTGATACGAAAAAATTTCAGCGGTACGGATATCCGGTCACGGGAGCGATGAATATTCTTTCCGACACGGTTTCGTACTTCAGTTTCGAGAATTTCGAAGGCGCATTTCCGCCTCCGGGCTGGGCAATTACGAATCCCGACGGATATCTTTCATTCGAGAAATTCACGGGAGTTAACGGAACGACGCTCGGCGGCATAAATTCAGTAAAGGTCCCGTTTTACGATTACGCGAACATCGGCCAGAAGGACACGCTGTACAGCGCGGTCTTCGACAGCGTTTCTTCAAACGACACGCTGACATTCGATTACGCGTACGCCGTGTATCTTTCAACCTTCGCCGACAGCCTGACGGTTAACCTTTCCACGGACGGCGGCTCGACGTGGTACGGCATTTTCAGCAACGGCGGTTTCGGGCTCGCGACGGCGCTTTCTACAACGCTTCCGTTCTATCCGTACAATTCTACGCAGTGGAAAACATTCGTGTATCCTCTTTCGGGAGTGCTTCCGCCCGAAAGTCCGTTCGTCTCCGTGCCCGTGAAATACGAACTTCTTCAGAACTATCCGAATCCGTTCAACCCGGTAACGAAGATAACTTTCAGAATACCGAAGGACGGCTTCGTCACTCTGAAAGTTTACGACATTCTCGGACGCCTTATGAAAACAATTGTTTCAAAGAACCTGAGGGCGGACTCTTACACCGAAACATTCGACGCTTCCGGATTCGCGAGCGGCATTTATTTCTACCGCCTCGACGCTCAGGATTTTACACAGACCAAAAAAATGGTGTTCCTGAAATAATTCTCCGTTCTGTCCGTTAAGATCACTTTATTGAATAATTTTCTGCCGGAATTAAATTATTTTTTGTATTTTTGAATAAAAGAAACCGATAATTCATGATAGATAATTTCGATACAGACAAAATGAAGAAAAAGTTAAAGCAGAATACGTTTAACGACAAGGGCGCGGAAATGTTTTACGCAATGGATTTCGGAAGCAACAGAAAGGTTTGCGTCACCTGCAACAATCTTGAAAAAGACGACACGGGATACTTTTCATTTTCCGATTATTCGAAACCGCCCGAGTTCGTACCGCCGCCGCGAAAAAAGAAGACCGTGAGAAAGAAAAAATCTTCGAAACGCCGTTAACGTTTCACGCTCCGCGCGATGCTTATTATTTTATGAAGAAGTATTTCGCTTCGGGATGGTGCGCCACGATCGCGTTCGTCGTCTGCTCGGGCACCATCTGCCATTCCTCGGTGAGCGTAATCCCGATTCTTTCGGGCTTCAGGAGTTCGAACAGTATCCGGTTGTCTTCGAGGTCGGGGCAAGCCGCATAACCGAATGAATACCTCGAGCCCCTGTAACCCTGCTGGAAAATTTTCTTCAAGTCGGGCGAATCATCGCCTCCGATGCCGAGTTCCTTTCTGATTATCTTATGCCAGTATTCCGCGAGTCCTTCGGCGGTCTCGACAGAGAGTCCGTGGAAATAGAGGTAGTCAGTGTATTTGTTTTGCGCGTAGAGTTCCTGCGCGTATTCCGTCGCACGACTTCCGACGGTAACAATCATAAAAGCGACAACGTCCGTCTCTCCGCTACCGACGGAGCGGAAGAAATCGCTTATGCAGTAATGTTTCCCCGAATCCTGCCGCGGGAACGTGAACCTCTGCCATTCTCCGAGATTTTCTTTTTTCAAATCGCCGGGATTCCACGCGCCGTATAGTTTCTCGCCGCCAATGTTCTTCGGCTTGTAAATGACAAGGTCGTTCACGTCCGAATTGCAGGGGAAGTAACCGTAAATAACTTTCGGAACGAGAAGGTTTTCGCGCTTCGCCTTTAATTTAAGTTCGTTGAACTTCGGGTAAATTTCTTCACGTAATAGTTTTTCGTATTCCTCTTCGGGTTTGCTCTTATCCTTGTAAACGTTCCAACTGCCTCTGAAGAGCGCGGTTTCGTTTATGAACTCGAACGCCTTTTCAATCTGAACGTCTTCGGCAATCCTGCTTCCGAAAAACGGCGGTACGGGAACGGGCACGTCCGTTTTTACATCCGACCTCACTGTCGAAACTACTTTTTTCTTCCCGCGCTTTTCCTTAAACTCATCCGACCTCGCGTCGCGGTAAACCTTCAGTTCGGGGCGTTCGCCTTTTTTCTTGTACTCCATTATCGTGTCCATAAACTTCAGTCCGTCGAAAGCGTCGTTCGCGTAGTAAACGTCGCCCTCGTACATCTCCCTGAGTTCGCCTTCGACGAATCGCTTGTTGAGCGCTGCACCGCCGAGTATCACGGGCACTTCGAGATTCCTGTCGTTCATTATCTCGAGGTTCTCCTTCATTATCGCTGTTGACTTTACGAGCAGACCGCTCATTCCGATTGCATCCGCTTTTTCGCTTTCAAAGGATTCGAGCATCGTTTCGAGCGGGCACTTTATGCCGAGATTGATTACCCTGAAACCGTTGTTCGTCAGTATTATATCAACGAGGTTCTTTCCTATATCGTGAACGTCGCCCTTGACGGTAGCGAGAACGAGAGTTCCTTTCGCGGAACCGGTCTCGGATTTTTCCATGAACGGTTCGAGGTAAGAGACGCAGGCTTTCATGCACTCCGCGGACTGCAGAACGAACGGCAACTGCATCTGACCGGAGCCGAAAAGTTCGCCTACGGTCTTCATTCCGTCGAGGAGAATGTCGTTTATAATTTCAAGCGCGGAATATTTCTTAAGCGCCGAATCGAGGTCCTTCTCAACGCCAATCCTGTCGCCGTCGATAATTCTTCCCTTGAGTTTTTCCTCGACGGGAAGTTTCTCCGTATCGACGGTTTTCTTCGCTTCGCCTTTTTCCTTCGCGTAGTAGGAAATCAGTTCCGAGAGCGGGTCGTATGTGCATTTATATTGCGGCATCATTCAGCCTTCACGTATCTTTCCCTGAATTTATGCGCGGCGGCAAGTAGTACGCCCGACGCCGCGGTTATGACGAAAATAAATATCCAGTTTACTAAATTTAAGTGTATAATTTCGTAGAACGTTCTAAGTATGTTCAACAAATACAAATCAATATTAAATCCCGACAGGAACACGAAGAGCGCTATTAGGAAAGTGCCGTATGCGTGATAGATTCCTTTCGTCTCGCCGGATTCCGAAGCCACTATCAGGAAATTCGTCACCGCGAGAATAATTAGTATCGTCATAAGAGCCATGTTGAGTTCGGGCTGAACGGTTCCCGCGAACTTTGAAATCACGAACTGCGAAATTACAGTGACAGCAGTCATCAGCACGGAAGAAACGAAAACGAACGAGAACACGTCTTTCGAAAAATTCCTGCATTTCGAGACGTTGTTGTTCTTAAGCGTTATTATGAACGCCGGAAGCCCAATGCTGAAAAGGTTCAGCAGGGAAACCCTCCGCGGCGTGAGCGGAAAATCGATTACGGGAATAAGCGAAACGAGCGTCAGGAAAATCACGAGAAAGTTTTTCGTGAGAAACAGTTTAGCGATGGCGCTGACTGAATTGACGATTTTATTTCCCTCGTCGAATATTTCAGGAAGGAGCGAGAACTTGTTCCTCAGCAGAACTATGTCAGCGACCTCTTTAGTTATCGCGCTTCCTTCCTCCATCGCGATTCCGATGTGCGCGGATTTTATCGCGGGAAGGTCGTTGACGCCGTCGCCAATCATCGCCGTGTGTTTCTTTTCGCGCCTGAACGTCTTAATGATTCTGAGTTTATGCTCGGGTTTGAGGCGCGCGAACACGGTCATACCGAATATCGCATCAGTGAACTCTTTATCGCTCATAGCGTCGAGCGCGCTTCCCGTTATCATTTTCCCGTCGGGAACAACCCATCCGATTTCGTTGAGCACCGCCTTGACTGCTTCGGGCGAATCGCCCGTAAGTATCTTGAATTTAATTCCGTTTCTCCTGAACAGGTTTATCGCGTCGTAAACGTCTTTTCTCACGGTATCGGTAATCGATACTATGCAGAGAGGTTCTACAGCGACGCCCTTTAAATCGCCGCCGCGCAGGGCTTCGAGCGTATCCGCGTTTTTAACTTCTCCGAAAAGAAGGTTTCTGTAAACGCCGAGTTTCTCTTCCGCGAAGACCGTATTTAGTTTTTCCTTCGCGCCTCCAGAATATTCCGCGAGAATGTCGTACGCGCCGAAAACGAAAATCTTTTTATCGCATCCGAAATTAAGTTCGAGGAAACTCATCTTCGTCGAGGAACTGAAAGGTATCTCGTTAACGTATTCGCCCTGCCTGTTTTCGAGATGCCCGAGCGCGCGGATTGTGGCGTTCTTTTCGGTCGAATGATGAACGAACGCGCCGAGATAATTATTAACCCGCTCATCATCGAGTCCGCTGACGTTCAGAACGGAGCGCGCGCGGAGTTTGTTTTCCGTGAGCGTTCCGGTCTTGTCCATGCAGACGTACTCGACGTTAGAGAACGATTCAATCGCGTTAAGTTTCTGTACAATCGCGCCCGTTCTGCTGATTCTGTAAACCCCGATGGCGAAAGTAATCGACGCCGTGAGCACGAGTCCCTGCGGAACAAGGGAAATGAGTATCGTCGCGATTTTTCTTATGTGGTCGGTCACGGGATATTCGGGAATCACCGCCGCCTGATATGAAATAATTTCTATCGCGGTGAGAAAGAGAGCGATGCCGAACAGGACTTTAAGTATAAGGTTAATTCTTTTCTGAAGCGGAGTGAGAACGAACTTGTACTTCTTCGCGAGGCTCGTTACGCTGTTGGCGTGGCTTTCGGCGCCGAGTTTTTCCGCGACATAAAACCCGCTTCCCGAGACGCAGAAACTGCCCGAGAGCACCCGCGCTCCCTCGTCCTTGACGACTGGAACTGATTCTCCCGTAAGAAGCGATTCGTCAACCTCGAGATGCCGCGTCCGTATCACGCTGCCGTCGACGACCACCTGGTCGCCGCGCGCGAGTTCGATAACGTCGTCCTTCACGATATCCGCCCTGTCGATGCTTTTCTTCTCTCCGCCGCGAATCACGTTCACCTCTTTCTTGAAAAGCAGGTTCACGCGGTCGAGCGCGCGCTTCGCCTTGAACTCCTGATAAACAGCGATTGAAGTGTTGACGATTACTATCGTGAAAATTCCGATTGAGTCGAGAAGAAGACGCTCGTCTTTGTACAGCAGAAAGAATATTACGACGAGAGCGATTATTCCGAGCGTAATCAGATTGAACAGGGAAAAAGTGTTTTCGATAATTATTTCCCCGTATGTCTTCGTCTTGTGGGAGGCGTACGCGTTCGTTAAACCCTTCTTCTGCCTGTCCCTGACCTCGTCGTATGTTAAGCCTTTTAACTCCATTGTTTTTTCGGGGATTAAAATCCCCGTGTTGTTGTCTCCTTTGCCCCACGCTGAAGCGTGGGGTTAATAAATAGCGTATTTATCTGTATTCGGGAGTCTCCCCCGATGTTTCTTCGGGGATTAAAATCCCCGTGTTGATGTCTCCTTAACCCCACGCTGAAGCGTGGGGTTAATAAATAGCATATTAACCTGTATCCGGGAGTCTCCCCCGATGTTTTTTCGGGGATTAAAATCCCCGTGTTGTTGTCTCCTTTACCCCACGCTGAAGCGTGGGGTTAATAAATAGCGTATTTACCTGTATCCGGGAGTCTCCCCCGATGTTTTTTCGGGGATTAAAATCCCCGTGTTGTTGTCTCCTTTGCCCCACGCTGAA
>CAZOQR010000014.1:22418-24016 GCA_964581915.1 uncultured Ignavibacteriaceae bacterium
TAATAAATAGCATATTAACCTGTATCCGGGAGTCTCCCCCGATGTTTTTTCGGGGGGACTCTCGGTTATCTCTAACACCCGAACCCGAGAGTCCCCGATAGAGCCGGGAGACTCTCGGTAACATTATAAAATTTACCCGTGTCCGAGAGTCCCCGATAGAGCCGGGAGACTCTCGGTAACAGTATAAAATTTACCCGTGTCCGAGAGTATCCGATAGAGCCGGAAGACTCCCGGTAAAAATGTGAGAGCCGATGTACTCTTTAACCCTTACAGGCGCGAATGAATTCCCTGAAAATCGGCTGCGGGTTTATAACGCGCGACTTCAGTTCGGGATGGAACTGCGTCGCGATGAAGAACGGATGCGCCTTCTGAGGCAGTTCGATTATTTCAACGAGCGAGCCGTCGGGCGACAGTCCCGACAGTATCATTTTTTTCTCCGAAAGAATTTTTCTGTAATTGTTGTTCACCTCGTACCTGTGCCTGTGCCTTTCATTGATGAACTCGCGCTTGTAGCACTTGTAAGCCAGCGAGTTCTTCTCGATTATGCAGGGATACGAGCCGAGCCTCATCGACGCGCCCTTGAGCACGACCGACTTCTGGTACTCCATCAAATCAATAACGTTGTGGCGCGTAATCTTGAATTCGCTCGAGTTCGCGTTCTTCAGTCCGCAGACGTTACGCGCGTATTCAATCACCGCGCACTGAAGCCCGAGGCATATTCCGAAGAACGGAATTTTATTCTCGCGCACGTATCTCACAGCCTGAATCTTTCCTTCGATTCCTCTCTCTCCGAATCCCGGACAGACGAGAAGTCCTTTAACGTCCCTGAAAATTTCCTTAACGCGCGAGGGATACTTTTCGATTTCCTCCGCGTCTATCCATTTCAGGTTAACCTTTACCTCGTTGTACGCTCCCGCGTGCACGAACGATTCTATGATGCTCTTGTAAGCGTCGGGCACGAGATTGTACTTGCCGCATATTCCGACCGTGATTTCCTTTTTCGGGTTCACGATTTTATTCACCGCGAGATTCCATTTCGAAAGTTGCGGCTTGCCGCACTTGATGTTGAGTTTCTTTATTATGACCTCGTCGAAGCCCTCGTTATGCAGGTTGATAGGCACGCTGTAAATCGACTTCGCGTCGAGCGACTGCATTACCGCGCCCGGGTCAACGTTGCAGAACAAACCGATTTTCCTCTTCATCTCTTTCGAAAGCGCCTGCTCGCTTCGGCAAAGAAGTATGTCGGGCTGAATCCCGATTTCGAGCAGAGTCTTTACAGAATGCTGAGTCGGCTTCGTCTTGAGTTCTCCCGCCGCCTTTATGTATGGAACGAGAGTGAGGTGAACGTACAATGAATTCGATTTTCCGAGTTCGAGGTTCAACTGCCTTATGGCTTCGAGGAAGGGGAGCGACTCGATGTCTCCGACCGTGCCGCCGATTTCGGTAATTATAACGTCGTACTTTCCTTCCTTGCCGAGCCGCGTGAGACGTTTCTTAATCTCGTCCGTTATGTGCGGAATCACCTGCACCGTCGCGCCGAGGTAATCGCCGCGCCGTTCCTTCGTAATCACCTCATTGTAAACCTGCCCCGTCGTCGT
>CAZOQR010000015.1:0-23224 GCA_964581915.1 uncultured Ignavibacteriaceae bacterium
AATAACCGTTTCAACGGTTTCCGGTATTTCAATTTAAACCGTTAAAACGGTTGTTGATTGTTAATCTTATTTCCCACGGCTTAAGCCGTGGGCTAAGTCGGAGAGATAAATTGTTTTGCGTTGAGCAATTCTATAGATAAATTCCACAGATATCTTTATTCGCTATATCTGTCTAAAACGTGCGAATATGACAAAACAAAAATAGTTGTGTTTATTTCTGTTTGTTTATGAACTCTTTCAGGTCCTGTATCGTATTTTCAAAAATGAACGCCGTAAGAATCTTATAATAGTTCTCCTTGTCAACGGTCTTCCCGTACGCGTATTTCGCTATTTCGAGTTTAGTGTTTTCGAATGTGACAGCGGATAAGAGTATTTTAACCTGTTCAGCCGAAACGTAGTTATTCTCAAGCGCCATCTTTATCATTTCTTTCTTGTTGTCGTCGAAAGCAATCGAGTTTACATTTCTCAGAAGTTCGGAAAAATCTTTATCGCTCATATATTCTCTGTTGTCCGGGTCGTTGTATCTTCTGCCTTCGTGAGTTTTATGAACGCAGTTTTTGCAGTATTCGCAGTCGCATTCGCAAATCCGTCTTCTGTCATTATGGAAATACTGCTTGTAAACTTCGTATCTGAAATCGGAATTGATGTACGCGAACGTGCTTGATTTATAAGGAATTTCTATGTCTCCTTCGAACACGGGTTTCAGAGACGCCCTCACGCCGTCGAAAATCTTGACGTGATATTTTCCTCCGCCGAGTTCGGCGTAAAACTCTTCCTGAAAATAGCCGTAATCCTTTCCGTCGAGGTCGACGGAAAACGGTCTGCCGTCGAAGAAAGTCAGCGAAACAGTGGACTGAGAAAACAGCGTTCCGCAGAACAAGGTCGCGGCAATCAGCGGTATGAAAAATTTTGATTTCATATTATTGGTTTTTATGTTTTTACTTTACTTGAATTTTCTTTGTTCCCAAACCGTAACGACGAGTGAACGGTCAAACGCGATGAACTGCGTAAGAGTTTTCATCAAGCCATTTTTTCGCTTCTCTGTAATCCGGGCATAGTTCCGAAACGCGCGCCCAGTACGCTCCCGAATGATTCATTATTTCGGTGTGAACGAGTTCGTGCACTATCAGGTAACCGATGACGGATTCGGGACACAGAATCAATCTCCAGTTCAAAGACAGGTTTTTCTTCGCCGAGCAGGTTCCCCATTTCGTTTTCTGACCGCGTATGAACAATCTGTTGTATGAGAATCCGTAACGTTCAGCCGTTCTTTCGACTTCGGCAGTTAAGTGCGATGCCGCGTATTTTTTATAAAAATTATTTCTCGCATTTGAGTCGGAAGTCAAATCAATACCCGATTCGACGGTTCTTTCCTCCCTGCTGACGCGTGTTTTTCTGTTCAAACCAGGCCGTAAATGGAACGTGAATACCGTTCCGAAAAGGAGGAGTTCGTTTTCCCGCAGAGTAAAGTCTCTTCTTCTCCGCGCGAAAGTATCGAGGTTCCTGTCAATCCACTTTTGTTTTTTGGATATTATTTCGGATATTTGTCTTCCCGAAAGGAGAAAAGGAACTGTAATTCTGACTGTAAGGTCGTTTTGTATCTTGATTCTCACGCCGCGTGTCGCTTTTCTTTCGACGCGGTAGTTACCGGGTATAATGTGTTCCTCGCTCAAGTTATATTTATTTAGTAACTCCGCTCTTTAGAGTAGAGTAAATGACTAAAAAATTTATAACCCCGCTCTTTTGAGCGGGGATAAAAGACTCAATAAAAAAGGGCTTTAGCCCGAGGTATTAACCCCGATGACTAAAGTCATCGTTTTATCTTACCCCCCCACCTTAAAAGGTGGGGTTAATAAAACAAGAACTCCCGTATACATTTTTATAAATTCAAAAGAAAATAAAAAAAGGCTGTAATAATTACAGCCTTAATATTTTTCTTCGTATTTTCTCTTTTAAGAGCATCCGCTCGTCGAGCCGCAACTCATGCACTTGAGGCAGGTGCCGTTTCTCACCATCGTAACCTGACCGCATTCCTGGCAGATGTCGCCTGTATATCCCTTCATAATCGCTTCTTCAATCTTCGCCTTATGCCCTCCGTTTCCGTTCGGCGCGGCTACTATGCTAACGGGTATCGAGTGGTCAACTGTCACCGAAGTTTCTTTCGGCGGTTTCACTTTTTCCTCTACTATTCTTTCGCTGTAGATTCTTTCTTCGTAATATTCGATGTCCTTGTCCTTTTCCAGTTTCGCGAGAGAGTCAACGGGGCTTATTCTGATTTCCTCGTCGGGAATATGGGCAAGGTCGGTTCTGCTCAAATAAGTCACTGCGAGTTCGCGGAATATATAGTCGATGATTGAAGTCGCCATCTTTATATTCGGATTGCCGATTATTATGCCGTTCGGTTCGAAGCGCGTGTAAACGAAAGCGTCCACGAATTCTTCGAGCGGGACGCCGTGCTGGAGTCCGAGCGAGACGGCAATCGCGAAGCAGTTCATCAGACTCCTGAAAGCCGCGCCTTCGCGGTGCATGTCGACGAAGATTTCGCCCAACTGCCCGTTTTCGTATTCACCCGTTCTTATATAGACCGAATGGTTTCCGATTTTCGCTTTTTGCGTGTATCCTTTTCTTCTGTAAGGAAGTTTCCTTCTCTTTGCAATGTACCTGTGAATTATTCTTTCCGCGACTTTTACTATATCGCTCGTCGCCGTAACTGTTATGTCGGATTTTTCTTCGAGTTCGAAATCGCCGAGTTCGTCCGCAATCCTGTTAAGCGGCTGCGAGAGTTTGGAGCCGTCTCTGTACAGTGCGTTGGATTTCAAGCCGAGCGACCAGGACATCATATACGCTTTCTTCATATCATCAACCGAAGCCTGGTTCGGCAGGTTGATAGTCTTTGAAATAGCGCCCGATATGAAAGGCTGCGCCGCCGCCATTATTCTAATGTGGGCTTCGGGTGAAATGTATCTCGTTCCCTTCTTGCCGCATTTCGAAGCGCAGTCGAAAATCGGATAATGCTCTTCTTTAAGATGGGGAGCGCCTTCGATTGTCATCGTTCCGCAGATGTAGTCGTTCGCTTCTTCAATCTGCTCTTTAGTGTATCCGAGCGCCTTGAGAATGTTGAAGTTGAAATCGTCCAACTGCTCGTCGGTGAACCCGAGAACGTTCTTGCAGAAAGAAGCGCCGAGGGTGTACTTGTTGAAAGCGAAACTTATGTCGAACACGCCGGGAAGCGATTTTTCAACCTGCTTAATCACCTCCATCGTAAAACCTTTATCGGAAAGGTTCTGCGGATTTATGTGCGGGCATCCGATTAAAGAGCCGTAACCTTTCGTGTATTTTATTATATCGTCAATTTCATTGTCCGAGTAACCGAGTTTCTTCAGCGCGGGAGGCACGGATTCGTTTATAATCTTGAAGTAGCCTCCGCCCGCGAGTTTCTTGAATTTAACGAGAGCGAAATCCGGCTCCACGCCGGTAGTGTCGCAATCCATAAGCAGTCCTATCGTGCCTGTAGGAGCAATCACCGTAACCTGAGCGTTTCTGTACCCGAATTTTTCGCCGAGCGCGAGCGCCTCTTCGGCGTCTTTTCTCGCGGAGTCGAGAAGGTCGTCGTCTATGCAGTATCTCTTGTTGATTCCCATCGGGTTAATCGAGAGACCTTCATATTCTTTCTTGTTGGCGTTGAATGCCGCGCGCTTGTGATTGCGAATCACGCGAAGCATGTTTTCGCGGTTCTCTTCGAATTTCACGAAAGGACCGAGTTCGCGCGCCATTTCGGCGGAAGTCGCGTACGCTTTCATATGAAGAATCGCCGTAATGCATCCTGTAAGGGAAAGCGCTTCCGGGGAATCGTAAGGGATTCCGAGTATCATTAATAGAGCGCCGAGGTTCGCGTAACCGAGCCCGAGCGTTCTGTAATCGTAAGAAAGGCTTGCAATCCTGCTGCTCGGGAATTGCGCCATCAGGACGCTGATTTCGAGCACAATAGTCCAGAGCCTTGCCGCGTGCCTGAACGCTTCAACGTTGAATTTCTCCGACTCGAAATCGTAGAACTTCACGAGATTGAGAGAAGCGAGGTTGCACGCAGTATCGTCAAGGAACATATATTCGCTGCACGGGTTCGACGCCTTGATTTCGCCGCCCGTGGGGCAGGTATGCCATTCGTTAATCGTCGTATGGAACTGTATTCCCGGGTCAGCGCAGGCCCAGGCGGAATACGAAATGTCGTCCCAGATTTTTCTTGCCTTTAAAACTTTCGCGGGTTTAGGCGCCCTGTTCTCCGCTTTCGATTTCTGAAGTTCCGTTCTCCAGTAAAGGTTCCAGTCGCTGTCCATCTCGACGGCTTTCATAAAATCGTTCGTAGCGCGCACGCTGTTATTTGAATTCTGTCCCGATACGGTAACGTAAGATTCCGAATTCCAGTCGGTATCGTACGTCGGGATAAAAATTTCCTTGAATCCGAGTTTCGCGAGTTGAATCACTCTTTCGATGTAATTCTCGGGAATGTAAGCCCTGCGGGCGTCCCTGACCGCCTGCGCGAGAACCTTGTTCGTCGCCTTGTTCGTGCCGTCGTTCTCGGGATGAACGCTGTCGCAGGCGGACAGTATTTTATTAAGATGATAGTTGAGGGTTTTTGAACCGGCGACGAGCGCGGCTACTTTTTCCTCTTCGACGACTTTCCAGTTTATAAACTCTTCGATGTCGGGATGGTCGAGGTCAAGCACGACCATCTTCGCGGCTCTTCTCGTAGTGCCGCCTGACTTAATCGCTCCCGCGCTCCTGTCTCCTATTTTGAGGAATGACATAAGCCCTGATGATTTACCGCCGCCGCTAAGGTTTTCTCCGGAGCCTCTTATTCCGGAAAAATTCGAGCCGGTACCCGAGCCGTACTTGAACAGTCTCGCTTCCCTGACCCACAAATCCATTATGCCGCCTTCATTTACGAGGTCGTCGGTAACGGACTGAATGAAGCAAGCGTGCGGCTGGCAGTGAGAGTAAGCGTCCGAAGAGCGTGTAAGTTCGCCCGAGTCGGGGTCAACGTAAAAATGACCCTGTGACGGACCGGTAATACCGTAAGCCCAGTGAAGACCCGTATTGAACCATTGAGGCGAATTCGGGGCGGAAAACTGCATCGCGAGCATGAAAAACAGTTCATTATAGAAGTTTTTCGCGTCTTCTTCCGAATCGAAGTACTTATATTTCCATCCCCAGTACGTCCAGCAGCCTGCGAGTCTGTTAAATACCTGCCGTGAATCGTACTCGCCCGAATACATTTCTTTTTCGTCAAGAACGTTCAGACGAACGGAATCGATTTCACTTCTTTGAAGCCACTCGGGCACTCCTTCTTCAAAAACTTTTTTTAATGACTTCGGAACACCGGCTTTGCGGAAATATTTTTGCGCGATTATATCGGTAGCAACCTGCGACCAGTGTTTTGGAACAATCACATTGTTCATTTCGAAGACAACGGAACCGTCGGGGTTACGGATAATGGATGAGCGTTTATCGTATTCTATATCGTTGATTGAGCGTGAAGTTGTAAAGTAATTTTTAATCCTCATTGTAATCTGTACCGGTTGTTTTCCCCTAGTAAATGTTTAAGTTATTTTAAAGAATGTTGTTTTGATTTGTTGTTTGTAATTTAAAAGAAATAAATTTAAAATCAAACATCAGAAATAAATTTTTTTCCGAATTTTATACTTGATTTTTAAAAAACTTTCTGAAAAAAATTCTGGCATAAAAATTTTCGGATTCACGTCGAAAAAACCGGCAAAATCGCATTGTTTCTCTTTCCCGCGAAAGCGTTAATCAGTTTGCGTTTGAAGTATGCAGCGGCTGGAAAGCCTTCCAAACAAAGGGAATGCGGTCGTATATTCCGCGTAACACTTCATTTAACTGCATTAAATACCTGTTGTTCTTTGAAACACGCGTTGGTTTTATCTTAAGACGCACAAGGGAAAATTCACCCGGAGTATTGAAACAAAATGATGCTTTTTCGCTGCTCGCCTGTTGATTATGATGCAGTTACTTCACCCATATATGTTAATACCTTATTTTATATTTTATTGATATGGAAAAAATACTATTTTAAAAGATTATTTATGTAATCAGAAAATATTATCATGGCAAAATCAAAGAGTCCGCAGGTCAGGGGCAAGGATAAAATCACGGCTGCGGATAAAGAAAAAAAAGGTCTGGATTTCTTCGACGGCGAAAAACCCGTCGTTTTGTTCTCGCTTCTCGGAGTCGTAGTTATCGCTCTTCTGTTTTTTTTCAGCAAGGGCATATTTGACGGAAAGGTTTTCGCTTCGGCGGACAATCTTTCTCCTCTTAGTTTTAAAACGTTCATAGCCGACGCGAAAGCGCAGGGGATTTTCCCGCTCTGGATTCCCTACATATTTATGGGAATGCCGTCGCTTGCTTCGATGACAGCCTCCATACCTTCGATGCATAACTTCTACTCTTATATATGGGATATGGCGTTCGAAGCGATTTCGGGAGGCAATCTTTTCGCGCTGACACTGCCTTACTATTTCATATTTGCCATAACGCTTTTCTTTTACGCTAAATACAAATTTAACAATAATATAATTGCGGTTTTCTCGTCCCTTCTCGGAGTGTTTGCAACGGGTATAATACAGTTGATTATCGTCGGGCATCACACGAAAATGATGACGTTCGCATTCTTTCCGCTGATACTTCTGATAATAGAAAAAGTTGCCGATGAGGAATACAAGACCTGGTGGAGACTGCTGTTATATCTCGGTATAATTTCTATCGCGCTGTTCATACAATTCCACTTCCATCACATACAGATGCTTTACTATTCTTTTATGATGATAGGAATTTATCTCGCGTATCTTCTGGTTTACGCCGTCATAAAGAAACTGAAAAAGGCGAACATAGTAAAGGCGATAGTTGTATTCATCGCGGGTCTCTTCATCGCGGTGGCGATGGACGCAGACATATTGCTTTCGATGAAGGAATACAGCAAGTACTCGATGCGCGGAGAGTCGAGCATCACGGCGAAAGCCGACAACAAGGCGACGGACAAGCCGCTCAGTTACGAATACGCTACGAGTTGGTCGTTCAGTCCGGGCGAGGTTCTCACGTTCGCTTTGCCGTATTATTACGGTTTCGGAAGCGTCGAAATAAAAGGACAGCGCGCGAACCTTTACTGGGGACAGATGCCGTTCACGGATTCGCCGGTTTATTTCGGGGTAATCGTGCTGGTACTCGCTGTTGCGGGGATATCGTTCAACATAAGGAAAAATCCGTTCGTGCAGGCGACGACGTTTATAATAATTTTCTTTCTGCTGCTTTCATTCGGAAGGACATTTCCGATAATATACGATATGTTTTATAATTACATGCCGTATTTCAGCAGTTTCCGCGCGCCCGTTATGATTCATTATTATATGGACCTCGCGATACTGATAATGGCGGGGTACGGGCTGAAATCGTTGATAGAGGCGATGAAGAAGCCGGAGGGCTTAAAATCGCTGAACAGGACGGCATATATCGCGGGCGGAATAGGAATCTTATTTCTTCTGATTTCCGTGTTCGGCTTCGAAAGTTCGTACACCAACTCGGTGATTTCGGGACCGCTCGGACAGAAACTTCAGTCGCAGGGGTACAGCGCGCAGCAGATTTCGGGATACCTGAAGCAGCAGGTCGCGCCTAACGCTTACGAAAACATAATTTCGGATTTAAGGCTTCACGGGTTTCTTATACTGCTGATAGCGGCGCTCGTTTATCTGTACGCGAAGAAGAACATCGCGCGCAACGTGATGCTGCTCGGTATAACGGCAATCGCGCTTTTTGACCTGCTGAGCGTTACCTCGAAGACGCTGCACTGGGACGACAAGAAGCAGAGGGACGAATTTGTCGCGGAAACAGATTACACGAAGTGGATACTTAGCAAAGAGCCTGACACTTACAATTACCGTGTCGCGCAGTTCAACAAGGGAAGTCTCGTGACGACGAACGACCTCGCGTATTACAGGCTGCACCAGTTCAACGGATATCAGGGAGCGAAACTGAGAATTTATCAGGATGCGGTTGACGTGGCGGGCGGCGAGAATCCGCTGCTGCTGGGGCTTGCGAACGTTAAGTACATAATTTCGGATTCGCCCTTGAAAGACACGACGGTATTCACGGAAATGTACAAGGGCTCCAACATAGTATATTTAAACAAACTCGCGATGCCCCGTTCATTCTTTGTAAGCGAAAACAAAGTAGAGACGGGAATAAACATACTGAACAGCATAAAAACAGGCTCGCTTGACCCGAGAGTCACCGCTTACACGGAAAAAAACATAGGCGCAAATATAGACAGACCCGACTCGACGGTCTCATCGAAGATAACGAGTTTCGGGATTCACGACATAGAGTACGAAGTTTTCGCGAGCGGAAACAACCTGCTCGTGCTTAACGAAATGTACTATCCCGCGGGCTGGAAGGCGTACATTGACGGAAACGAGACAGAAATATTCAAGACGAATTATTTCATGCGCTCGGTAGTAGTGCCGAAGGGCAAGCATAAAGTCGAGATGAAATTTCATCCCGATACATACTACACGGGAAAAAGCATCAGCATCGCGGCAAACATAATCGTGACGCTGATTCTCGCCGGCGGCATAGCGGGAATATTCATATTCGGAAAGAAGAAAACGAAGGAAGAATCAGAAACCGAACAGCAAACATAATACAATGTTCAAAAAAATATTAATTGCAAACAGGGGTGAGATAGCCGTTAGGATTATAAACACCGCGCGCGAGATGGGAATCAAGACGGTAGCGGTTTATTCCGATTTTGACAGGTACTCGATGTACGCAAAATTAGCCGACGAGGCGTATCACATCGGCGAATCTCCCGCGGCGAAGAGTTACCTGCTTGCCGACAGGATTCTCGAGGTGGCGAAAAAATCAGGCGCCGAGGCGATTCATCCCGGATACGGATTTCTTTCGGAGAGGGGTTTCTTCGCGAAGATGTGCGAGGACAGCGGCATCAGGTTCATAGGTCCTTCTCACACTGCAATCGAGGACCTCGGAAGCAAGACGAAGGCGAAGCAACTTGCCGTGAAGAACAACGTCCCTGTCGTGGCGGGTACGGAGCACGCGATAAAGGACCTCGAGGAGGCAAAAACCGTGGCGGTGAAAATCGGGTTTCCGATAATGATTAAAGCGTCCGCGGGCGGCGGCGGCAAGGGAATGCGCGTCGTGAGGTCGGTTGACGAACTCGAGAGTTCGCTGCGGATGGCTCAGAACGAAGCCAGGGCTTCATTCGGCGATGACAGCGTTTTCATTGAGAAGTACGTTGACTCGCCAAGGCACATCGAATTCCAGATACTCGTTGACGAGCACGGCAACGCGGTTCATCTCGGAGAGCGTGAATGCTCGATGCAGAGGCGGCACCAGAAAATTATCGAAGAAACACCTTCTTCCATTATGGACGATGACCTGAGGCACCGTATGGGCGAATGCGCGAAAACGATAGCGCTCGCGGCGGGGTATTCGAACGCGGGCACGGTCGAGTTCATGGTTGACAGGGACAGGAATTTTTATTTTCTCGAAGTGAACACGCGTCTGCAGGTAGAGCATCCCATAACCGAAATGCGGACGGGTCTCGACCTCGTGAAAGAGCAGTTGAAAATCGCTTCGGGCGAAAAACTTTCATTGAAACAGAATGACGTTAAATTCCGCGGCGCATCGATAGAATGCAGGATATGCGCGGAAGATCCCGACAACAATTTCCTTCCGTCAACGGGCAAACTCACGTACATCGGAAGGAATCTCGGAAACGGGATGCGCGAGGACACGGGAATTGAGCAGGGCAACGAGATTTCGATTTACTACGATTCGATGATAGCGAAACTGATTTCATACGCGCCCGACAGGAAACTCGCGGCGGAAAAGATGGAGCGCGCGCTTAAGAATTACACGGTCGTCGGCGTGAAGACGAACATAAGTTTTCTGCTGAACCTGCTTAAATGTCCCGAGTACATAGAGGGAAATTACAACACCCAGTTCGTCGAAAAGGTGTTCCTCCCGAGACTTGAAGAGGCAAGGGCGGAAATTGAAGAAGACACGAAGAAAGCGCTCGCGATAGCGAGCGTTCTATTTAAAAACAGGAACGAAAAAACACACGACGGAAAAAGCCCGAAGAAAAAAGACAAAAAAGGCGGGTGGATAAGAAGGAAGGAGTTGTATAACTGATGAACAAATATTTCATTAACATCGAAGGCGTGGAAACGCCGATAGAAGCGGATATCGGGCAGAGCGAAGCATTGTTCGCGCAGGACGGAAAATCCGAATTTGTTTACAAGTTCATCACTGACGACCTTCTTGTTCTCAGGCTGAATCACAGAAATTATTTATTGAAGGCGGAGCACGTACACGACAGCGATTTGAAGAACACGGAATTCATACTCGAGCACGATTCGAAAGCGTACAGGGTTATATGCAAGAACGAACTCGAACTTCTCACCGAGAAATTCGCGGCGAGCAGGGGCGACGTTAAAATCAAGAACGAACTCATTTCGCCGATGCCCGGAGCGATAGTAAAGATTAACGTGAAGGAAGGCGACGATGTCAAAAAAGGGCAGGTGCTGATAGTTCTCGAGGCGATGAAAATGGAGAACGAATTAAAAGCAGCGGCGGACTGCAAGGTTCAGAAAATTCTTGTCGAAGAAAAAGCGCCGGTAGATAAAAATCAGGTATTAATAAAATTCGAGGTTTAATATGCAGGCAATTCTCGCTTTAATGTCGTTGTTCGCGGCAGTAATTCCGATGGTGTCATACCTGTTCATAATCTGGTGGATGGACAGGAACGAGCGCGACCCATTCTGGATAGTGTTCATGAATTTTTTCTGGGGCGCGACGGGGGCGATATTTCTCGGGATTATAGGAAGCATAATGTTCCAGATTCCGCTCACTATGGGCATTCAGGTGTTTTTCGGCGCCGATTCGGCGGAACTGAGCGACCTTTCCGGCGCGATTATAACGGCGCCGCTTGTCGAGGAATTAACGAAAGGATTGTTTGTCGTTATAATGTCGTTCTCCCGCAAGTTTGACGGTGTCGTTGACGGCGTCGTTTACGGAGGAGCGATAGGACTGGGTTTCGGAATGACGGAGAACTTCCTGTATTTCCTGAGTTACGGCAGCGAGCCGGTATCGTGGCTGTATCTTGTAATAATAAGGACGCTGTTTTCCGCCGTTATGCACTGCATGTCGACCGCGACTCTCGGCGGATTCATCGGTTTCGCGAAATTCAAGCCGGTGGGGTTCAGGCTGTTTCTGGTGCCGCTCGGGTACATCGTGGCGGTGTTTCTTCATTTCGCATGGAATCTTTCCGTCAGTTTTCAGGACACGACGGTTCTCGGTTTTCTTTTTCTAATACTTTATTTCTTTTCGTGGCTCGCGGTGTTTCAAATCGCGGTTTACATGGAGGGAAAATCAATCGGCAAGGAACTCGCGGATGAGTCGGGCAGGGGTCTCATACCCGCTGAGCATTTGAATTACCTGCCTTTCGTCTCGAGGCGGAATAAATACGGCTGGTGTCCGCAGGGAATAAACCAGAAGGACTACGTGAAGAGCGCGGTTACTCTCGCGCTGAGGAAATACCAGTCGAAACACCTAAAAGGAAAAACGAAAACTCTGTATGAACAGGAAATAGAACAACTGAGATACGGAATCCAGATGATGTTTTACAACGCGCACGTAAACTATTATTACAATCAAAGACCGCAGACTTAAATGTCACTGACAGACAAGGTTATCAAGAATACGTACTACTATTTTATATCCCAGATAGTATCGCTTCTGATACCGATGATTCTTACTCCGTACATTATTTCGAAAATCGGTCTTCCCGCATTCGGCATATACACTATAATACTCGGCTTCATAAGTTCTTTCGGGCTGTTCGACCTTTCGATATCGACTTCGTTCATAAAGTTCTTATCGGAATATTACAACAGAAATGACGATGACAATCTGAACGGGGTGCTTAATACAGGTTTCTTCTTTTATCTGATTTTTTCGTCAGTTGTCGCGGCGGCGGGATTTCTGTTAAGCGGACCGCTGCTTTCTTTGATTAACATTCCGCAGGACATAACGGACATAAGCCTTACGGCGTTCAGAATAAGCCTGCTGACTTTTTTCATTTCCAACGCGGGGATGATATTTTCTTCTCTTCTTATCAGCATTCAGAAGATGTATTTAATCAGTCTTCTTAACCTTTTTCTCGGAGTTCTTAACCTCGCGCTGACGATAGTTTTTCTTTCGTCGGGGTACGGGCTTGTCGGACTTCTCATCTGCCAGTTGATAATAACTTCGATAACGGCGGTGTTCGCTTTCATCGCTTCGTTCAGGAGTGTTCCTTCGCTGAAGTTAAGTCTGAAGAGCGTTAACAGGGCGACGTTTAAGAAACTCGGCATATTCGGGGCGCAGATGCAGGTTTCAAAACTCGCGACCGTACTCTCGGAAAAATACGATGAATTGCTGCTCGGAGCATTTTCGGTTCTCAGTAACGTCGGCTATTTCAACATCGGGAATAAGATTGTGAGATTCGGGCGGGTGTTCCCTTCACAGTTCATAGTTCAGGTCGCCCCGACGGCCGCGGAACTTCACGCGAAGGGCGAAGAAGAAAAACTGCAAAGGCTTTTCGGCGACGTTACAAGATATCTGACGGTGCTGACCGCGCCTCTCTTCGCGTTCATATTCGCTTTCGCGGGACTCATTATCGAGACTTGGATGGGCAGGGGTTATGAAATGTCGGTAATTGTAATCAGGGTGCTGATAATCGGGCAGTTTGTAAATCTCGCGTTTTCGGCTCCGGGAAATTCCATCATACCGAACATAGGGATACCGAAGTACCAGATGTATGAAGGGCTGATTCACCTTGTCGTGAACATTATTCTGACCTTCATACTCGTCAAACTTTTTGATATATACGGCGCGGCTTTCGGGAACACGACGGCAACAATAATAGGCTCGATTTTCGTTTTCGTTATCTCGGCAAATTTTTTCGGATTCAGGAAAGCGGGATTTGCTCTTAAGAACATCGGAATGCCTTTCATTGCGTCGGCTGTTTCCGCGGCAGCCGTTTACGCCGGTTATTATTATTTCGCGGCGTATTTTAAGCCTGAAATAAACAGGCTCAGCGGAATAATCATTCTCGCCGTGTCGGCGGGAATAATGATTGCGCTCTTCATTTTATTGATTTTCCGTCTGAACTATCTCAAAGATAACGACAAAGTTGTTCTGAAAAAATTTATAAACAGGTTCGTTATGTTCAGGAACAAAGATGAATAATCCTTTGATAAGCATATTAATCGTAACGCATAACCGCAGGGATTTTTTCGTTAAATGCGTGGACGCGGTAATCCGCACGACTTCGGACCTTGACAGGGAAATAATAATCTGGGATAATTGTTCAACGGACGGTACGGACAAAATAATTAAGGAATACGCTTCGAAGCACGGGTTCGTCCGCTATAACATCAGCGATAGCAACGACGGCGTGAACGGAAAGTCAAAGGCATTCGAAATGGCGCGCGGCAGAGGTTTCATTGTTTGTCTTGACGACGACGTGATTGAACTTCCCGATAAGTGGGCGGAGCGGATGATGGAAGCGTTTTCTCTGGAGCCGGAACTCGGATACCTCGCGCTTGACGTGATACAGAACGAGCACACGACGGGAGCGAAATATCCCGCCGAAAGTTACACGGAGAAAAAATATTCGGAAGGTGTAACGCTGCAGTTCGGTCCCGTGGGCGGATGGGCGTTCATGATACCGCGCGTCGTTTATGAGCGCGTGGGGAGGCTCAGGATAATGAGAAATAAGATTTTTTTCGCCGAAGACGGCGATTACATCACCAGATGCGCCAACAAGGGATACAAGAACGCCATTCTTAAAGACGTGAAGTGCTTTCACGCGACGGGTCCGTATTACAACGTTGACTATACAGAAGTCTTCGACAAAAAGATGAAGGACTTTGAAAAAAGCGATATGGATTTGCACAGGATAAAAAGAGGATTTCAGTCTTTGTTCAGCAGAGCGTTGAAAAAACTATTAGGGAAAAAATAATCAGATTTTATTGTATTCAAGATGAGAATTAATTTCGTGGTCCCCGAATATACGAAGACAGGAGGCATGCGCGTCGTTCTTCTTTTTGCAGAGGAACTCGTCAGCAGGGGTCACGAAGTGTCGCTTTACGCGCCAGGTTTTCCTTTTAATCCATACAAGAAGCAGTTCAAGCCATATTTCATAAAGCACCGTTTACGAAAATCTGCCGTGTATTTGTCGGGTAAAGGCCGGACAGACGCGTTCTTTGCCGGTTCGCGTGCGGAAATCAATACCGTGCCGTTCATAACCGATTTTTTTATTCCTGACGCTGATGTTGTAATAGCGACTTCCTGGACATCGTCGTATCCGGTGCGCAGGCTGTCGGAACGAAAGGGGAAAAAAGTATATCTTGTTCAGGATTATGAAGCGTGGAATTCGAACGTGAAGTACGTTGACGAAAGTTACAAACTCCCGCTTTTCAAAATTACAGTATCGGAATATCTTAAAAGACTTCTTCTGGAAAAGTTCGGGGAGAAATCGGAAAAGATTCCCGTCAGTCCCGATTACAGAAAATTTTACAATAGCGACAAGCGGTTTGACGTACCGTTGAGAATTCTTTTCATGGACCACAGTCTTCCGAATAAAAACACGGCAGGCGCGGTTGAAATCGCGAAGAAATTAAAGAGCCGTTATCCGGAACTAAAGTTTAATTGTTTCGGAATGGACAGGTACCGGGAAATGCCGGAGTTCATTGAGTTTCACAAGAATCCCGATGACAGAGAAATCAGAAAACTATACTGCAATTCGCAGATTTTTATTTTTTCAAGTTTGTATGAGGGATTTGGGATGCCGCCCGCCGAAGCGATGGCGTGCAAGTGCGCGGTCGCGGGTTACGCGGCTGCGGCGCTTCCTGAATACGCGGAACACAACGTCTCGGCGATACTCGCGGATACAGGGGATTCGGAAGGGCTGCTGAACGGAATCTGCAGACTAGTGAACGACAACGAACTTCTGCGAAGAATATCAATCAACGGATTCGAAAATGTAAAGAGGAAACTCGACTGGAAAATATCAACGGATATGTTTGAGAACATTCTGAAGGAGTTGACAAGATGATATCCGTCATTATCGTAAATTACAATACTTCTGACATACTGGAGAAATGCGTTGAGTCGGTGTATGAATTCGAGAAGAACAATAATTATGAAATTATTATCGTTGATAACGCGTCCGACGAAGAGAATAAGGGTGCGCTGAAAAGAATCTCCGAAAGATTTAATCTTTCAGGTACCATATATCTTGGCAATAAGGTGAGTTTCTCGGAGGCAAACAACACGGGTTTCGAGGCGAGTTCAAAAAACGGGTACACGCTGATAATGAATCCGGATATAATATTCACGGAGCCTCTGTTTGACAAACTGATAAGAATAACAGAGAACAACAAGGAACTCGGGGCTGTATGCCCGCTTCTCACGGGCGAAGACGGGAAATTTCAGCAGGGATATTTTCAGAGATATCCGACATTGAAGCGATTCATATACTATGATTCCGTTCTCGCTAAATTTTTCGGCGGTTCCGAAAAGAGGAACAACAAATTTCTTTGCAATCTTGAAATTGATACATCATCGGAGAAACTGCAGTACGTCGAGCAGATTCCCTGCGCGTTTTTCTTCACGACTGCGGAAATATTCGCGGGTATCGGAAAAATGGACACTTCTTTTGAATTGTTTTTTGAGGACGTTGACCTCAGTTACAGAATTCATAAAACCCGCAAACTCGCGGTGGCTCCATTCGTTAAAGTAACGCATCTCAGCGGCGCGAGTTTCAGGACGGAAGACAACTGGTGGATGCACGGCAGGTTTATTATGAGCATGATTAATTTTTTCAGAAAGCATTACGGCGAAAAAGAAGCAAGAAAACTTGAATGTTTTTCGGCGATTAATTCACGTATTATTATACTTCTGGAAAAAATTAAATCGGTCTTCGGAAAAAAAGACGAATACAGGATTAAAAAGCACGCGCATTTTTTGAATCTACTGAAGGAAAATAAATGACCGGGATAGTCATACCGAATTTCAACGGCACGGAGCACCTTAAAGACTGCTTTGAATCTCTCAGAAAGCAGGACTGCAGGGATTTCCGGGCGGTAATGGCGGACAACGGGTCAACGGACGATTCTGTTGATTTCACGAAAAAAAACTATCCCGAAATCGAAATTCTTGTAATTGAAAAAAATCTCGGCTTCGCACCCGCCGTGAACAAAGGCATAAAGTACCTTCTTGAAGACGAAAAGATTGACAAAATTCTTCTTCTGAATAACGATGTAGAGTGCGCTCCCGGTTTTATAACGGAAATGCTCAGTTGTTTTAAGAACGAAGATACCGGCAGCGCCGCCTGCAAAATGATGAATTATTTTGAGAGGGACGTTATTGACGCGGCGGGGGATTTTCTCAGTTTAAGAAGGTCGCCGTGGGCGAGAGGAAACGGAGAAAAAGACAGGGGTCAGTACGATAAGGAGGAATACGTGTTCGGTTCCTGCGCCGGGGCTGCGATGTACAGGAGAGAAGTTTTTGAAAAAGCGGGTTTTCTTGACGAAGACTTTATATCGTACTATGAAGACGTTGATTTCGCGTTCAGGCTGCAGTTGCTCGGTTATAAATGCTTTTACAACCCGCGCGCGGTATGTTATCACAAGCGCGGAGCCACGACAAAATTGTGGCGGGGTTATGAAACAAGAATGTGCGAAAGGAATCTGATAGGATTGAGACTTAAGAATTATCCCGCTTCGCTTTACGCGAAATGCTTCTTGTTTTTTTCGGCGGGAAGAGTAAAAAGGTATTTAAAATTTTTCTTTACTGATTCGCCTCTTCGCGCCTACTACGCTTTTTCGGGTTATATGGCGGGGCTCGTTCAGATTCCGCGCCTGCTCAAAAAAAGGAAGGCGGTTCAGAGGAGTAAATCCGTTGATAATGACTACGTAATTTCTTTAATGAAAGATAATCCTTCGAAAAACTGATATGGACAGGGACTTTTCAATAATAATAGTAAATTACAAACAGTTCGTGTTTCTTGAAAAGTGCGTCGAGTCATTATCGCGTATTATAGAGTCCGCGGAATACGAAATTTTCGTGGTCAATAATTCGCCGGAGGAAGATTTAACGCCTCTTCTCAGATATCCCAAAGTCGGTTTGATTCAGGCGGATAACAGCGGCTACGCCGCTGCAAACAACAGGGCGGCTGAGAAAGCGTCGGGCAAGTATCTTTTATTTCTCAATCCCGATACGATTATCGAAAACGATTTTCTGTCCGGGGTGACGAAATTGTTTCGGGACGGCACCATCGGCGCGGCGGGACTTAAAGTATATTATCCCGACAGAAAGTTCCAGGTCTCGTTCGGGAAGGATGTTTCAATAGCGGGGGAAATAAAAAACAAGAAAACGGAAAAGTTATATTACAGGAATAAGTACGACGAACTTTCCTCGCTCGAGAGCGAATATGAAAGCGTAAAACCCGTTGATTGGGTAAGCGGAGCCGCGCTGGTAATTCCGGCAAGTGTATTCAGGGAAGTGAAAGGCTTTGATGAGGATTTTTTCCTTTATTATGAGGACGCGGACATATGCAGGAGAATAAGGAACGCAGGTTACGGAGTGGTTTTCTTCCCGGGTTCCGGAATCATTCACTACAAAGGAGAAAATACAAACAGCGCTTTTTCGGGAACCGCATACATTGAAGCGAAGAAATCCCAGATAACGTACTACAAGAAGCACTGCGGGCTTGTGAGCCGTATTCTTCTTCGCTCTTATCTGTTGTCGAAATACGCTCTTATGTCCTTAACTTTTAGAAAAGTATATTTTAAATTATTTCTTGTCGCTCTGGGCTTGAAATGAAAAACGTCAGGAAAATACTCGTTTTTAAACTGTGCTGCTTCGGCGACATAGTTTTTATAACCCCTTCGGTGAAGTCGCTGAGGGAAAATTATCCCGATGCTGAAATCGTTCTGATATCGTCCTCTTGGATTAAACCGCTTTTTCCTTTTATCGAGGATGCGGACAGGCTGATAATATACGACCCGCCTTCCGAAGACGAAAGTTTATTTAAAAAAACCATCAAGGCATTCGCGCTGATTAAACTTCTGCGCTCCGAAAGATTTGACCTTGCCTTTCTCGGACACAGAAACAATATTTTCGGAACGATTCTGTTCCTGTCCGGCATCAGGCGCAGAATGGGTTTCAGCGAAACGAGGTTTACTAATATAACGGCGGATTTCGAAAGCGGCATTCACGAGAGCGAAAGATACCTTAAGATATTCACGAAGAATGAAATGAAGACGGCGGAACCGTCGGCGCGCCTGAGGCGAAACAGCGGCAAGACCGAATTGCGGAAAAAAATCGGTCTGGCGGAATTCGCGAAAACAGCGGGCTTGTTTCCTTTCGGCGGCGTAAATCCGGGAACAAAGATGCCAATAAAAAGATGGGGCATTGAAAATTACGTAACGCTTGCCGCGAAACTCGCTTCGGACAAGGATACGGCGGTCATATTATTCGAAGGGAAGGAACGGGACGAAACGATAAACAAGGAATTGAAACTGCCCGAAAACGTTTTCGTTAGGAAAATCGATTTCAGCGAGATACCCGCCTGCGACGTGTTCGTGTCCGCGGATACAGGACCGCTTCACATAGCCGCGGCTCTCGGCGTTCCGACTGTCGGGCTGTTCGGACCTTCGGACCCTCGACTCGTAGCCCCGCAGGAAAGCGAAGGGCACGTGCACCTCAAGAAGGACATTCCCTGCAGTCCCTGTTATACTCCTTCAACGGCAATTGACAGAAAGAACAAACAGTACTGGAAGGGCGATAATTTCGTATGCAGAATCGGCACGAATGAATGCATGAAGATAATCGGAGTCGAAGAGGTTTTTTCGGCGATAATGAAATTATTAATTAAATAGAATGAAACGTTACGGAATAATGGGAGGGAGTTTCAATCCTCCGCATATCGGACATTCGATACTTGCCGAGAATGTGAGAGAGCAGTTGTTTCTCGACAAAGTTGTCTTCGTGCCGTCGGGCAGGCACGCGCTCAAAGACGGCGACACTCTCGTACCGGCAGAGCACAGGCTGAAGATGGCGGACATTGCTTTCGGCGGCAACGATAATTTTGAAGTGTCGGACATTGAAATCGAAAAATCCAAGACAGGAATTACGAATTATACTGTCGATACTCTGATGAGCCTTTACGACAGGTATAAAAACGATTTTATAAAACTATATCTCATAATCGGCATCGACAACCTGATTGAATTTCCGAAATGGAAAAATCCCGATAAACTTTTCGCGCTGTCGGAAGTAATCGTGATGAACCGTCCCGGATTTCTCGTACAGGATGTGGATTCCGAATACTCAAGAAAAGCGAGGTACTTAAGCGTACCTATGCTTGACATATCTTCCACCGACATAAGGAACAGAATAAAAAGAGGGAAGTCTGTGAAGTACCTGGTAGATGAAAAAGTGGAAGAATACATTTACGAAAACGGGTTGTATAAATAATTACTTTCTTTAAACAATCTTTATTATTTTATATAAAATAAAACAATAGATATGGACGAGAACATTCAACCGGAATCAGGGCAAGACTTTCAAAATACAGAGGCAGCCGAACAACTGTCACATTCGGACGCAATGACGGGCGTGTTCACCGCGCCGGGCGAAACTTTTGAAACCATTGTCAGCGCGCCGAAAAAAACATACTGGGTGATACCTGTTATAATTTCAATAATCGTGGGAATCGTTGTGTCATTCCTGTTCATGAGAGACGATCAACTGATATCGGGAATGATGGACAAGCAGAAAGAGGCGCTCGAGAAAAGAATGGAAGAGCAGGTGAAGGAAGGTAAAATGACAAGCGAGCAGGCAAAGGTAGCGCTCGAGCAGGCGGAAAAATACATGGACCCGAAAGGCGTGTTCTTTCAGGTTATCGGATACGGCGGCGCAGTCGTGACGCCATTCCTGATGCTGTTCATACTCAGTCTTGTTTATCTTATAATACTTAAAGTTCTCAAAGCGGATTTTGACTTTACGAACATACTGAACATAGTAGGGCTTTCGATGCTCGTTACGGTTGCAGGCGCGGTTGTAGGACTCGTTCTTTCTATCGTTCTCGGCGAAGTTTCGAGCCTGAGCCTCGGACTGGTTCTCAAGGACACTGTCGTAGGTGACAAACTTCACGAACTTTTCATGAAACTCGACGCGTTCTCAATTTGGTTTTATATACTCGTCGCGATAGGTTTGTCTAAAGTCGCGAAAATTTCACAGGCAAAATCCTACATTATAGTTTTCGGCGTCTGGATAGTATGGATAATAATTACTTCGGGATTGTCGTTTCTTGTAGGATAAGTCTGAAGTTTTCATCCGTTGATTGAAAAGCAATGCCTGCGCAAGCGGGCGAGCATTTATTTTAATATACGCTTAAGCGGGTTATTATTTTATAATAACCGCTTTTTTTACATCCCTGAAACCGGGCGTTTCCAGCAGGTAAAAATAGACTCCTGACGCGAGATTTCCCGCGTTCCACCTGTATTCGTAAGAGCCTGCGCGCAAGTACATATCAACAGGCTTCGCGATTTCTTTTCCGCTGATATCAAAAATCCTTAAAACCGCGTTACCGTTTCGCGGCAGGTCAAACTTTATTCTCGTTTCCGCGTTGAACGGATTCGGGTAATTCGGAAAAAGCGCAAACCTCGAAGGGACTTCTGTCGATATGTTAGTAATTCCTATCGGCTTTACCTTGAATTTAAAAACAGTTGACCAGAGGCTGGTGCCGATAATATTGGTCGCGTTGAGTTTCCAGAAATAACGGGTGTCGTAATTCAGAATTCCGGTTCTCAGCGTCAGCGAAGCGCTTGACAAAACCGTATCGAAAACAATCGTGCCTGTTGAAAAAGTTGAATCGCTTGCTATCTGAATACGATAAGTATTCGCGTATCTGTTGCTGTCCCAGAGAAAATAAGGGGTGTTGGAAACATTCGTTGCATTGTTCAGGGGAAGCAGCGGCAACGGCACGGTCGGCAGGTTAAGAAATACGAGGAACGCGCTGTCTTTCGTGTATATGTTCGAATACTGGTCGGCGACAATGCATTTGTGGTATCCCGTGGATGCCTGTCCGTCAATGAACAAGAACGCGGTAAGTGTGGTGTCGTTAATCGTAACGACGCTGCTGCTGTTCGTTTCAACCCCGAGACTGTCGAAATTAATTACCCAGTAAGGCGACAATGTGAATTCCGTTCCCGTGCTGTGGACTACAATCTGAAAGGAGTTGCCCTGAGTGCCCGTGTCCGGAACGACGGATGTAACCGATTGAGAAATTGCCGCCGGAATAATTGAAAGAAATAATATTATAAGAGAGAGAAATCTCATAAATCCTTTCGTGCATAGTAATTTTTTATATCCGAAAATACAATATAGTTTTTAATGAATTCCGGCTCCTTAATAACAGTTTCAAGGTTTTTCAGCAGACTCAACGCTTCCGCATCGCGTTTTTCGTTCGCGTAAACGGCTAAGAGATTAATCTGCGGCTCAAAAAAATCCGGGAATAATTTTTGTGTCTCCCTGTATAACGCGATTGCTTCCGTAACCTTCCCCGATTTATACAATGCGGATGCTTTGTTACTCATTATTGTCGGATAATAGGGCATAATGAGCGAAGCGTTTTCAAATGCTTCGAGAGATTTTTCATACTCTTTTAATTCGAAGTACATGGTGCCCCTGTAATAATCAACCGGGACGCCGCTTCTGTCCACAGGGTATAATGCTTTGTTTACTCCGGATAATTTTTCAAGCGAGCCCCGATAATCTTTTTTAAATTTCAGATTAATGCCTTCGAGATAGTCTTTTTCTGTCATGATTCGTGTGAGAAGCAATCCTGCCGAGAAAAGAAATACAGACAGTAATGAAAATCCCGCGATTAATAATAGTCTGCCCTTTCTTCCGTTATTCTCCTGCCCGGTGAATCCTGCCGCCAGACACGCAAGAAAAAACAAGGCGGCAAAAAGATTATCCTTCGGGAAGCCAAACAAGGACGAAACGGAAAAGCATATAACAACTAAAATATAAGGAGCGAAATAATTATCATTTGAAAATTTTCTAAACAGCGAAACCAAGCCCCCCGCAATAAACAAGACGTAGAAAAAACCCGCGATGCCGTATTCGGAAATCAATTCGAGAAAATCGTTATGCGCTTTTACGGCTGAGTTCACGTCAACGTTGGCGTCGGTAAACGGTTTACCCTCGTGCATCGGATATGTGCCCGTCCACATTCCAGCCCCGACACCCGCAAAAGGATGGCTCACAAACATTTTCAGCGATGCCTCCGCGAAAAAAATGCGCGACTTATTTGTCGTCCCTTCCGTATCGAACATTCCGGAAACAAGGTTTTTAAAACTGTCCCTGTCGGGAGGCTGTTGAATAGGAAGGAATGATGCGGCAGCGGCGGATACCGAGGCAACCGCGAAAAGAATTAAAAATCGTTTTTTCAGCCGCAAGCGAAAATTATTATCGCCCGCTTTTTTTGTTTTCAAAAACAGAACCGCAAAAACGATACAACAAATTAAAACGCCTAAGTAAGCGGTTCGCGAACGGAGCGCGGTCAAATAACCCGCTGATAGAAAAACAGCAATGTAAGCAAGAACCGTATTCAGTTTTTTATCATTCCCGAACACATACCGCGCCGATATAAATACAAAAATCAGAGCGGCGGCTTCGGCTTCAAAGGCTCTGTCGCCGAGGATTCCGCGGATTCTCCCCGGGTTTCCGCCGATAATGCCGTAAAAACCTGCAGTCGAAATAATGACAGCAGAAGTAACCGCGGTATAAAACAAAAATACGTCGATAAGACCGGGATTTCTTCTTATCGCTAAAACGGATAAAAAGAAAAATGAAGACAGGAATGACACCCGGATAATAATATCGGCTCTTTTAAAATAGAAGGAATAATAAACCAGAAGCGCGAGAAAAATGAAATACAGCGCCGCTGCCGGATATTTTAGTATTCTTGCTGTCATTGATTATTCGCCGCTTCAATTAAGGATGAAAGAGCAAACACGGGAACGGCATCGATAGCGTGTGGCTTTCCGGAATAATCACTGAGCCGGTGTCCGCGCAA
>CAZOQR010000016.1:0-22013 GCA_964581915.1 uncultured Ignavibacteriaceae bacterium
GAAAAGTGGGGCGGAAAATAGTATTCAGTTAGCAGTGAACAGTGAACAGTTAACAGTTAACAATTAACGATTAGCAGTGAACAGTTAGCGGTTAACATTTAACAATTAACGCTTAGCAGTTAATACGTTTTAAGATTGTCATCCCGGCATGATCTTAGCCGGGATCCATAAGCGGAACCACTGAGAGTGAAGAAGAGCAAGAGCGGTTCACCACTGAGAACACAGAGCACACAGAGTTTCACAGAGATTTTTTTAGAGTTCCCGCGTGAAAGAACGGAAAGAAAAGAGTGACGCAATCTTAAAGACTAGATTCTAGATTCTAAATTCTAGATTCTGAATTCTTGATTCTTGATTCTTGATTCTAGATTCTCGCTCTTCTCAACCCTCATTCCAGCAGAGCGCTGCCGCTCCGAGAATCGCAGCGGTATTTTCTTTCAGGCCGGAGGGAAGCAGTTTCACAGTGTTCCTGAAATTGTTGAGGATATTCAGTTCCATGTGACGCTTGACCGGCTCGAAAATATATTCGCCCGAGTTCGCAAGTCCGCCGAAAAGGAAAATCGCTTCGGGGCTCGAGAACGCCGCCGCGTTAGCAAGCGCTTTTCCGAGCACTTCGCCCGTGAACTCGAACGCCTCAAGAGCGAGTTTGTCTCCCTTCATCGCCGCGGCGTGTATGGCGACTCCGTCGATGTCTTCTTCCCTGCATTCGCGAAGAAGGCTGTTCACGCTTTTATCCGAAAGCATTTCGATGACTGTTTTCTTTATTCCAGTTGCCGACGCGTACTGTTCGAGACATCCTCTCCGCCCGCATCCGCACTGCCTTCCGGCGAAATCGACAACAACGTGTCCGATCTCGCCCGCGAATCCCGTCGAGCCGTACAGCAACTGCCCGCCGCAGTAAATTCCGCTGCCGAGTCCCGTGCCGAGAGTGATTATTATGAAGTCGCTCATTTCCTTCGCGTTGCCGAAAAGTTTTTCGCCTATCGCCGCCGCGTTCGCGTCGTTCGTCAGAAAAGCGGGAAGCCCCGTTTTTTCTTTCAGCATCTTCACGAACTCCAGCCTGCCTTTCCATTTAAGGTTAGGCGCGTCCTGAATTGCGCCCGTGTAATAATTTCCGTTGCAGGCGCCGATTCCGAAACCCACAATCTTAGTATCCTTGAGACCGCTCTGAACTTTTCCGATTTCCTCGAGCAGGGCGTCAACATATTTCTCAAAAGAATCGAACGCCGTCGTTTTCACCGAGCCGCTCGCCGTTATGCTTCCGTCTTTTTCGACGAGACCGAAAGGCGAGTTTGTGCCTCCGAGGTCAATTCCGCAAACTACGTGTTTCATGTTGTTTTCTTTTTATAACCGTTAATACCGTAAAATATGAGATAAATATACGCGAATAAGGGAACGAACAGCGAGTAATGAACTCCCGACAAATCAGCAACGAATCCCTGAATCAGCGGAAGTATCGCGCCGCCGACAATCATCATTACAAGAAGCGAAGAGCCCTGCGACGTGAATCTTTCAAGCCCGTCAATTGCGAGAGTGAAAATATTCGACCACATTATCGAATTGAACAAACCGATTCCGATAACGCACCACATCGCGGTTTTTCCCGTTCCGAAAATTCCCGTCAGTAAAAGCGCCATGACGAAGAAAGCGAAAATCGTGAGCGTACGCGCGGGAAGGGATTTTCCGAGAATGAAAGCGAGATAGTTTACCGCGAGGAAAATCAGGAAATACCAGACAGCGGCGAATTCCATTTTTGTAATCGCGAATATCAGAACGAACAGCACCGCGGCGATGCAGGGCATCAGAAGATACTTTTTAGTTGTCTTCATTTCACTTAGCGAAACGGAGCCCATGAATCTTCCTATCATAGCGCCGCCCCAGTAAAACGCGACGTACTTGCTCGCGTCGATTTCCGTCAGAGAGGCGATATCAGGAAGTTTCAGGAACGCTATCAGGTTGCTTCCGATAGAAACTTCCGCGCCGACGTAGAAGAAGACGGCGAAAATTCCGAAGAGCAGGTTTCTGTGCTTAAGCGCCTCGGGTTTCCTCTCGATTTTTTCACTTCCCTTGAAAAGTGGAAGATGCGCGAACCTGATGAACACGGCGAGAAGCAGGAAAGCCGCGCCGAACATCAGATACGGAACCTTTACCGAATTCGCTCCGGGATTTTCTGAGGTCAGAAAATACTTGAATATAAGAAATCCGCCTATCACTGGCGCGAGCGTGTGTCCGATTGAATTAAAGCCCTGCGCGAGATTCAGGCGGCTTGAAGCCGTTTCTGGTTTTCCGAGAAGCGCGACATAAGGATTCGCCGCTATCTGCAAAATCGTAAGACCGAAACTTATGCAGGCGAGAGCGCCGAGAAAAAATCCGAATGATTCGTACTGCGCCGACGGATAAAAGAGGAAACACCCGGCGGCGGAAAGAATCAGCCCCGCGATTATTCCGTTCTTGTATCCGACTTTCGCTATCGGGTCGCCGATTGTAACCGAAGATATGAAGTAAAGAAGCGAGCCGATAAAATACGCGCCGAAGAACGCGAACTGAACGAGGTTCGCCTCGAAATGAGATAAGCGGAATACACCTTTCAGAAAAGGCGTGAGAATGTCGTTTAGGCTCGTTATGAATCCCCACATGAAAAAGAGAGAAACGAGAACAGCCAATGACGATTTAAAACTAACCGGTCTGTTTTCTGTCATAATGTTATCAATCATATTCACGTTTGCCCGATAATGCCAAAGGGTAAACGGTGAACTTTTGAAAATATCATCCGCTTAACTGTTTTTGTTCTTGCGAAGCGGAATTGTAATAAGAAATACTCCGAGCAAAACAATCGCTACTATGCTTCCGAGGAACGACGGTGTCTCGAAGAGATGAAATATTTTGATATCCGCGAATGCCAGTCCCGCGAAAAGCAGTCCTATCAACGCTTCGCCCGCTATCAGCCCCGATGAAAGGAGTATCCCCGTATTCGTAATTTTCTCCTTTGTCTTTTCGTCGTACTTTCTTTTCGCTATTATTTTATCGATAATTCCTTTCATAAGCCCGCCGATGAAAATAGCGAATGATGTATCGAGAGGCAGGTACATTCCGACGCTTATAAGCATAGGGCTTTTCACCTGCATCAGAATCAGCGCGGCGCCCATGAACATTCCGATAATAATCATTATAAGTTCCGTTTTCCCTTCGACTATACCGCGCGCCATTATAGCCATCAGGCTTGCCTGCGGAGCGGGAAGTTTTTCGCCTCCGAAACCCGCGTTCGTTCCGAGAATGTCGTTTTGAATTTCGGGAGACAGTCCGCTTAGTTCCGCGAGAGAAAATGTTTTTCCCGCGAATTCGGGATTCTTGCTTTTCGATATTACCGATGTCGTGTTTGAGTTCTGAAGTTTCGCAATTTCGTTTGATGTCGTTTGTTTAATATCTCCGAGGTGAAGGAGCGACAGCACGAGAAACATTACGAGCGACGCTGATATTACTCCGAATATGTCGCCGACCTGCATTTTCCAGGGCGTGCATCCGAGTATGTGACCCGCTTTCAGGTCCTGCATCATTTCACCCGCTACGGAAACCGAGACGCAGGTGAACGCCGCGACTCCGAGAACTGCCGCGACTCCGGCATTACCCGACATACCGAGGGCTATCATAAGGAAAGCGACTACTATCAAAACCGAGACAGTCAGACCGCTTGTTGGATTATTGCTTACTCCGATGATACCGACGAGATAACCCGATACGGCGGCAAAGACAAAACCGAGAAAAATCATAACGACGGTTGCAACCGCCGCGGGAATTACGGAGCCTGTGAAATAATTAAAAATGAAGAACATCACAACTGCGATGACAATCAAAATCGGAAGGACGTACTTCATGTGCAAGTCTTTTTCGGTTCTTTCGGACACGATTCCGCCCGCTGCCGCTTTTTTCAGGTTCGCGAAAGAGCGGGTTATTCCTTCGAGCAGACTCTTGTGCATCTTGTAGAGGGTATAGAACGCACCGACAAGCATACCGCCGATGGCAATGTATCTTACGTACGCTTTCCACACGCGTGTAATTTCGACAGCCCAGTCGGGAATCGCTGACGGGTTGCTGTAATTCAGAAAGTAAGCGATTGCCGGAGCGAGAAGACCCCAGGCGAGAACGCCTCCGCTGAAGTTAATCGCGCCGAGTCTCGGTCCGATTATGTATCCTACGCCGAAGTATGCAGGAGCCATTCCGGGGGAGCGCAGCAGTATGGAGCCTTTCGTGAAAGTAACGACTTTCTGCCAGGAAGCGGCGATGAACTTGAAATCGACGAGAGCGGTAAGAAGCGCGCCCACGCCCATTCCCGAGAGAAGAAATTTCGAGCCGCCTGTCCCTTTTTGACCCGACTTGTGTATTTCGGCCGCGGCTATCGATTCTGGAAACGGAAGGTCCTTGTCTTCAATCAGAACGCGTCTTAAAAGAGTAACGAACATTATGCCGAGTATCCCGGCGAATATAAGTATAAGCGTTGAGATAATATAATTTGATGTTGAATAAAATGGATTCCAGATTCCCGATATGAAAAACGCGGGAAGAACAAATATCGCTCCCGACGCAATGTTGCCGCCTATCGAGCCGACTGTACGCGCGGCGTTTTCCTCGAGTATCGTGCCTTTCAGTGCTTTGAGCACTGCCATCGCTATAACGGCTGTAGTATATGTAGCCGCGATTGTCATTCCGGCTTTCAGTCCGAGGTAAGCGTTCGCGGCGCCCATCAGCATCGCCATAAAAGCGCCGAGAATAACCGCGCGAATTGAAAACTCTTTCATATTAGTTTCGGAAGGAACAAAGGGAACAAAATTTTCACTCATAAGTATGTTTTGTTTTATTTGTGCTTATGCAAAAATCAGAAATGAATCGGGAAAAAGAAATACGCTAATACGCCCCGAAATCATTCCGCGCGGGCTTTCATACCCGCCGGAATGACGGGTTCGCGATTGTTTTCGAAGAAATTCTGACTAACTTTTCACGTTTAAAATTCATAATTTTTATTTTCAGAACATACCCATTTATAATGAGCAATTGCATATTATCGAAGACAGCGGCAGAACTTATTCCGTCGGGAATAAGAAAGATTTCCGATAAAGTTAACGAAAGAATCGAAAAGGGAGAAAGAATTTTCAATCTTACCGTAGGAGATTTTTCCCCGAAAGTATTCCCGATTCCGCAGGGATTGAAAGACGAAATCAAGAAAGCCTACGACGAGGACCTTACAAACTATCCTCCCTCAAACGGCGTGCTCGTGCTCAGACAGGCAATTTCGAAGTACATAAAGGAGCGCGGCGGTTTCGATTACGGGACGGATGAAATCGTTATTGGAAGCGGGGCGCGTCCGCTCTCGTACACTTTTTTCAAGGCGGTTGTGAATCCTGGAGAAAAGATAATTTATCCCGCGCCTTCCTGGAACAACAATTGTTACGTGCAGTTGATAGACGCGGTGCCCGTGCCGGTTTTAACAAAGTTTGAAAATAATTTCGTCGCAACGGCGGAAGAAATTAAACCGCACATAAAGGACGCGGCATTAATCGCGATGAACTCTCCTTTGAATCCTTCGGGCACGGTTTACACGAAGGAAGCCTTAAAAGAAATTCTCGACCTGATTGTCGAAGAAAACAGGAGACGCGAAAAGATTAACGCGAAGCCGCTGTACATATTTTATGACATGATTTACTGGATTCTTGTTTACGGAGAAACAAAACACGTTAATCCTCTCGAACTAAATCCCGCAATCAGGGATTATACTGTTTTCATAGACGGTATTTCCAAGTGCATGGCTGCGACGGGGGTAAGGTTAGGATGGGCTTTCGGTCCGAAGCCTCTCATAGCGAAGATATCCGCGATGCTCGCGCACATAGGCGCATGGTCACCGAGACCCGAACAGACGGCGACCGGAAGATTTCTTAACAAGACAGAGGAAGTTGACAGGTACTTCGAGCATTTCAAGAAAGAATTATTCGGCAGAATGAATATTTTTTACGACGGTATAATGGAAATAAAGAAGTCGGGTTATGACGTTGACGCAATTTATCCGCAGGCGGCAATGTACCTTACGGTCAAACTAAATCTCATAGGAAAGAAAACGGAAGACGGAAAGACATTGAAAGACGTTGACGACGTGCTCGCGTACATACTTGAAGTGGGAAAAATCGCTCTCGTGCCGTTTTACGCCTTCGGGGCGGACCCTAAATCGCCGTGGTTCAGGCTGTCGGTCGGAACCTGCGGAATGGAAGAAGCGAAAGCGGCGGTAATAATGCTTAAAGATACGATTGAAAAACTAAAATAATTTTTTGCAGGTTGTCATAAAAAGGACTGCTTCGGGCAGTCTTTTTTTTTAATCGATGATAATTTCTTTTGCAGGGGCGTGCGACAAAAACATAGGCATGCTTTCGGTGTAACCGTATGCGCCCGCATTGAAGAACGCGATAACATCGCCTTGTTTTGTCTCCGCCAGTTCAATGTTTTCCCCGAATGAATCAAGGGAAGTGCACAAGGGGCCCGCAATCATATATTTTTTCTTTTCGCATCTTCCATCAAGCAGCGCAGTCAGATTTATTGCAGGATGTGACTGCCCTATCAGCGCGGGTCTCAGCAGGTGGTGTATTCCTCCGTCCGTAAGTAATATATCCGTTCCTCTGGAATTCTTGGTGTACAATACTTTAACGAGATACAATCCCGCTCTCCCGCTCAAATACCTTCCCGGCTCGAATATCAAATCAACACCGTCAAGAAACCCGCTGTATTTTTTATCCGAAACCAGAAAATTCAAACCTTCGGAGAGTATTTTCAAATCAAGCGGCGTTTCATTTTCAGAGTACGGTATTCCGAATCCGCCGCCGAGGTCGATAGTCTTAACTTCAAAAGAATGTTTACCGCTTAAATTCATCGCGGTATCGATTACGTTCCTTGTATTTGAGATAATTTTTTCCGCGTCAAGTATCTGCGAAGAGTTAAAAATATGTATTCCCTTTAAAATCACGTTGCCGCAGGATTTAAGCGCTTCAAAGAAAGATTCCGTTTGCTCTATATCAATACCGAACTTGCTCACGCCCGTCCCGCCTATTATCCGCGTGGTTTCCGACGAATCATAAGGAGGGTTTATTCTGATGAGTACGCTTTGATTTTTATTTTTTCCGCGGGCGGCTGAGTTGACAAAATTCAGTTCCTGAACAGATTCGACATTGACCGAAAGAATGTTGTTTTCGACGGCAAATAATATTTCTTCTTTTGATTTCGAAGGACCCGTGAGCATTATTTTATCCGGAGTGAACCCGGCTTCCAGAGCGGACTTCATCTCACCGAGAGACGCCGTGTCGCAGCCGGCACCGAGTCCGTTAAGGTGTTTGAGTATTTTCCGGTTGGGATTGCTTTTCTGGGCGTAGAATATTCTGAATCCTGCCGGGACAGAACCGCGGAGAAGATTGTATGATTCCGTCATCACGCCGCGCGAGTAAAGAAAGGCGGGAGATTCGTAGTTTTCAACGTAAGGTTTAAGATTTTCTAAATCTATTGACGTATAGTTGTAATATTTGGATTTATAATAATTCATCTCAGCGCGTCTTCGAGCGTAATGGATTTTCCTGTTTTATCATCGCGGTATTTTATAATCACCGGGCAGTAAACGTGGACGCCGTTTACCTGTCCGTGTCCCGCCGTTATGGGTCTGCTTCCCGCAATCACGACGGCGTTTTCAGGTATTGTAAGCGGAACATCCCCGTTTTTTTTTATAAACTCTCCCGTCGTGTTGTCGAACACAGGGGTCGCGGCGTTGAGTATGACACCCGTGCCAATAACGGCGTTGCGTTTCACTATCGTTCCTTCGTAAATGCCGCAGTTGCCTCCAATAAAGACGTTGTCCTCGATAATAACCGGCAAGGCTCCGACGGGTTCCAGTACCCCGCCAATCTGCGACGCAGCCGAAAGATGAACGTTCTTACCAATTTGAGCGCAGGAGCCGACAAGAGCGTGGGAATCAATCATACAGCCTTCGTCAACAAACGCGCCGATGTTAATGTATGAAGGGGGCATGACGACCGTTCCGCTCGCGACGTAGCACCCGCTTCTAATCGAAGAGCCGCCGGGAACAAGCCGGACACCGTTTTCAAGGTTCATCTTCCGGACTGGAATCGTATCCTTATCGTAAAAATTCCAGGCCGTCCCGCCGATTTCAGAGAGGGCGCCGATACGGAATCCCCATAATATAGCCTCTTTAATCCAGATGTTAACAATCCATTTGCCGTCAATCTTTTGCGCTGTTCTTATTTCGCCTGATTCAAGCGCTTCACGTATTTCGGAAAAAGTTCTGATTGAGTTTTCCCTGTCATCACTTCCGGCTGCCGATTCATATTTCGTTTTCAAATCGCTCATTTTACAAAAGGTTTAATTCTTTTAAAGTAGCCTTTATTATTTCAAGCGTTTTTTCAGTTGATGGGTATAGAGGAGGACGAAGAACATTTTCGAGAAGACCTAATTCATACATTCCCGCCTTGACCGGTATCGGATTGCTTTCAACAAAACAATTTTTAAACAACGGAGTTAACCTGTGGTGAAGTTCTCTCGCGTTTTCCAAATTTCCGTTCAGAAGTTCATTCAGGAATTCCGACATCAATTGCGGGGCGATATTCGACGCAACGCTTATAACGCCTTTCGCGCCTGTCGATACGAGCGAAAGAGTTTCATCATCGTTGCCCGAAAGCACGGTAAAGTCCTTTGGCGCGTTTCTAATTATTTCGCTGATTTGCGAGTATTTGCCAGATGCCTCCTTTGTCGCAATGATGTTTTTGATTTCAGCGAGTTTTAGGCAGGTTTCCGCCGTCATATTAACGGATGTTCTGCCGGGAACGTTGTACATTATAATCGGTTTATCCGTCGATTCCGCGGCAGCCCTGAAGTGATTGTACATACCGTCCTGCGTCGGTTTGTTGTAATAAGGCGTCACGACAAGAAAAGCGTCAACGCCGGTTTTTCCGAGGGTTCTTATGTTGCTGACAACCTGTTTAGTGTTGTTCGAGCCCGCGCCGGCAATCACGGGAATCCGTTTACCCGCCTCCTCGACGGTGATTTCGAGCAGATGAATTTTCTCTCCATCCTCGAGGCAGGGAGTTTCACCCGTTGTTCCGAGCGGAACGAGAAAGTGAATGCCGCCCGCAATTTGTCTTCTCACAAGTTTTCTGAATGCAACGAAGTCAACTTCGAGATTTTTTTCAAACGGCGTTACGAGCGCCGTTCCGCATCCGTTTAAATTAATCATTTTAATATTTGTTTAAATTTGTTCTCCAGCAATTCCCTGAATTCAAAGACACCATTAATGTTTTCAGTCCATTCGGCGGCGGTGACGGCACCTTCCGCGAATCCTTTTCGTGAAAACGCTTCGTGTCTTAGCGTTATTCTGTCGACTACGGATTCGAAACCCGTTTCGTGAATTCCGGGAATCTTACCGCTTCGTATTGATTGAATGTCAATTTCTTTTCCGAGCACTTCTTTAAGAATATTCCCGATCGTTTTCGCGGTTCCGGACGGGGCATCGAGTTTTTGATTATGGTGAAGTTCCAGTATGTAAGAGTCGTAATCCGCCAGACCCGAAATCAGTTTTGCCGCCATTTCGTTTATCTTGAAGAAAATATTAACGCCGACGGAAAAATTCGTCGCGTATATGAGCGTTTTATTTTTCTTTTCGAAATATTTTTTCACGTCGTCAAAAATATCATACCAGCCTGTTGTTCCGGCGACAGCGGCCTTATAGTTATCCGCAATTATTTTGTAATTCCGAATGAACGCTTCGGGAAGGGAAAAGTCTATACAGACCGCGTCAGGATGCCGGGCGGTCAAAAGACTTTCCGTGTTTTCATAAACCGCGGCAATATTGTGACCTCGCGATTTCGCGGCGCCCTCAACTTCGCGTCCCATTTTGCCGTAACCAGAAATAACGATGTTCATTAGTTTATTTTTGTTTCAAAAAATTCGTCGTGCAGAATCTGCAGAATGTTTTTGAGGTCGCTTTTATCGACAACGAAACTTATGTTTATAGCCGATGCCCCCTGTGAAATCATCGTAATATTGTAATCACCCGCGGCGCCGAATATTCTTTTCGCAACGCCTTTCGTGTATTTAAGGTCCTTGCCGACGACACATACAAGAGATTTGTCCCTGCTAACGCTGACCCTGGAAAACGCGGACAATTCATTAACGATTTCGTCCAGCCGCTCGTCGCTGTCAAGAGTGAGAGATACATTTACCTCGGATGTCGTTATCAAATCTACAGATGTTTTAAACTCATCGAATACCTCGAACAGATTATGAAGAAATCCGTAAGAGTTCAGCATCTTGGTAGAAAATATATTCAGCACCGTGATGTTTTCCTTGCAGGAAATAGAGCGAACACCCTGCTCGTGTTTGTTATCCGCCCTGATGACGAGTGTCCCCTGACTTTCGGGAGACATTGAATTCATAATTCTGACGGGAATATCCTTTTCGACCGCGGGTTGAATTGTTGAAGGATGAAGCACCTTCGCGCCGAAGTAAGCAAGTTCGGCTGCTTCTTCGAAAGTCATAACGGCGACGCTTTTTGTTCCGCTCACGATACGCGGGTCGGCTGTATGAACACCGTCAACATCCGTCCAGATTTCAATCTCCTCCGCATCGAGCGCCATCCCGATAAGGGAGGCGGTATAATCCGAGCCGCCTCTGCCGAGTGTAGTCGTAATTCCATCGGGCGTATTAGCGATGAATCCCTGCGTTATGACCGCGTTAAAACCCTTTAGGGAATTATTAATCACGGACGGAGTCTTTTCTTTTATAGAATTGAGGTCAGGCTCGCCTTTTAAATAATTTCCGTCCGTTACAATGAAATCGCGAGCGTCTATAATATTGCATTTAATTCCGCCCGCGTTCAGCGCTTCGTTTATAATAAACGATGAAAGCAATTCTCCGAACGAGATTATTTTCGCGAGACTTCTATCTGAAAGTTCGGATAAAAGATTCACGCCTTTAATCAGGTCGAGTAAATCCGAAAAATATCCGTTTACTTTTTCCGCGGCGGCCGGACTTTTTTCCTGATTATTTTCCAGCAATTCGGAAAGCATATTCAGGTGCCTTATTTTGAGTCCGCTCAGTAGTTTTTTCGAACGCGAAAAATCGCCGGACGAAGCCAGTACCGCGACATCGTGAAGCGTATCGGTAGTTTTCGATAACGCGGATACAACAATGACGGGACTTTTTTTCAGTCTCGATTTTACAATTTCAATCAGTCTTTTTACCGCGGCAGCATCACCGACAGATGTGCCGCCGAACTTCATTACTATCATTTTAGAAAATTATTTTTTACAAGATATTCAGCGTTCAATATTGCGGCGCCCGCCGCGCCGCGGATGGTATTGTGCCCGAAAGCATTTATTTTCCAGTCAAGCACACCGCATTCGCGAAGGTTTCCCGCCGAGACCGTCATACCGCCGCCAGCATCCGCGTCCAGCAATGGCTGCGGGCGGGACGCATCCGTGAAATACCTCAAGACAGTTTCCGGTGAAGACGGCAGTCGAAGGTTTTCATAATCCGCAAACGAATTTATTATTTCCTCTTTCGAAACTTTTTTTCCAGTTTCAAAAGAAATTGACATCGTGTGTCCGTCTCTTACGGCGACACGGTTGCAGGACGCCGATATTTTGAAATCAGCGAATTCAATTTTCCCTGATGAAAGTTCGCCGAATATTTTCAACGGCTCCGTCTCCATTTTTTCCTCTTCGTCTTTAATGTGAGGCACTACGTTGCCGAGTATGTCCATCGACGGCAAGCCCGGATACCCCGCGCCCGATATCGCCTGCATTGTCGTAACGATTACACTTCTCAGCCCGAATTTTCTATAAACAGGAAAAAGTGTCACCGCCAGCACAACGGTAGAGCAATTCGGGTTTGTAACGATGAAGCCGCCGTTTTTTCCGTAAGAGTTCTGATTATTAATGAGTTTAAAGTGCGAGCGGTTTATTTCGGGAATAATAAGCGGAACGTCAGTACTCATTCTGTGATTCTTCGAGTTGCTCAAAACAGCATATCCTTGCGAAGCGTAGAATTCCTCTATCTCTCCAGCAACGCCGGAATCGAGCCCCGAGAAAAGAATTTTCGCGTCAAGTTCATCACTGCATTTTTTTATTATAATGTTCTTTATGTTTCCGGGAATATCCGCCGCCTCTTTCCAGTTAACTCTTTCGGCGTATTTCATCCCCGCCGAATTGTCAGACGCCGCGAGTTCGGTAACTTCGAACAAAGGATGATTGCCAAGAAGCGAAATCAGTTTTTGACCTACCGCGCCCGTGCATCCGAGTATTCCTGTTTTAATTTTACCGTTCAAGTTGTCTCTCCAGTTTGTAATATATATTTTTTAAATCCGTTACCGCTTTTTCAAGGTCCGAAATATTCACGCGCTCTTCATCCGTATGGGCAACGAGTATGCTTCCGGGTCCGTACAGCAGGCGTTTCCCGAGGTTGTAAAGTTCGGGAGCATCGCTGCCGTACGAAACAATTCCTTTTTCAAATCCGCCGACAGTATGAAATTTAACGGGTTTGTCTCCGTAAGCGAATTTGATTTCCGTATTTTCATCCGCAATACTTTTTAATTTATCCGGAATGCCGTCGTGAGTTAAGAAGGTTGTTCTGAAAAATACCCTGAAACTGACCTCTGCCGAAACGACATTATGCGCGTTCTCTGACGACAGCATTCCAATGTTATACGTTGTCTTTCCGAGAACATCGTCATCGGAAAATTTCAGTTCAGCGAGCCTGTTTAGAAACATCCGCATTCTTTCCACCGCGTTATCGCCGTTTTCCGGGTAACCTGAATGGCAGGATTTGCCTGTAATCGTAACCTCAACGAGGAGATTTCCTTTACCCGCTTCAATCATTTTGTTTTCAGTGGGTTCGCCGACGATAACAAATTCGCAGCCCGTTATCAACTTATTCGCTGTAATTGCTCCGTAAGAACCGACTTCCTCGCCCGCGAGGATGAGCAGCCCGAAATTATTTTTCCCTTCCCGTTCCAACTGTCCGCACGCTTCATACATCGCGGCGATTTGTCCTTTCGCGTCGCAGGCGCCCCGCCCCTTTATAATTCCGTTATCTCTTGAAGGAGGAATGTATGGCGGAACCGTGTCAATATGGGAGCAAAAAATTATCCCGGGATTTCCCCACTTGAAAAAAACATTTTTCTTGCCGTTTGGAATGTATTGAATTTCCATTTCGGCACCCGCGGGCTTAAAGTTTTGAGCGATGTAATCCGCGGCAAACTCCTCCCTGCCGGAGGTTGAATCTATTTCAAGTATTTTGAACAAGAAATCCAGCATAATTATGGTTTTACTTCATACTTAAACATTCAATAAATATAAAAATTGCAATATAAGAATTCTGAGTGAATATGCAATAGTGTTCAATTAGCAATGAGAGCAAGAACTTTTCACCACAGAGCACACAGAGAGCGCAGAGGTTTTCCTTATATAAAACAAGAGCATTAGCAACTAATAAACAGAACAAGAACAGGTACACAGAGTTTCACGGAGAAGACACGGAGAAGACACTGAGAAGAGAAAGAGCGGTGACACAGTGAATTTTTCGTCCTTTAAATCGCAGCATTTTATTAGAATTGAAACTCAAAACGCATAAAATTATATTGATAAAATATGAAAAAGAAGATTATAAAAGACGCTGAAAACCATGAATACGGTGATGAAGCGAATGAGGTAAAAGAGGCGATAAGTACAATTTCTTACAATCAGGACTACAAGGACATTCCGGACACATTACCTGTTCTTCCGTTAAAAGACATTGTGATTTTTCCTTACATGATATACCCGATTCTCGCGGGAAGAGAATCGTCGATAAAGGCAATCAACGCCGCGTTCGAATCCGAGGGTAAATACATTTTGCTGATAACGCAGAAGGACGCGTCGATAGAAGAAACAACCACGGAAAATCTTTTCGGCACGGGAACAATAGCGAAGATACTTCAGATAATGAGGCTGCCGAACGGACTGATAAAGATTCTAATCGACGGAATCGCAAGCGCGCGCGTTAAAAAATTCGACGCCGACCATTTCATAACCGCGGATTTTGAAATTTTAAAAGACACGGATGATAGAGCCGAAGAGTTAAGCATACTCGCGGAGAAGGCTTCGAATCTGTTCGCGGATTACGTAACGCTTAATCCTTCTCTTTCAAAGGACGTCCTTACGGGATACCAGAACATTCCCGAGCCCGACAGGAAACTTTACTACATCGCGTCGAACGTAACCGTTGATATTATATCAAAGCAAAACATACTCGAATCGAGCAATCTTTACGACAAATTTTTCGGAATAATCGGGCTTCTCGCGAGGGAACTTCAGGTGCTTAACATCGAAAGGGAAATTGACGCGAAAGTACAGGCATCGATGCAGAAGAACCAGAGAAAATTCATTGTTCAGGAGCAGATAAAAATACTTCAGGACGAACTCGGCGACAGCGCGGAACTCGACCCCGACCTCGTCAAACTAAAAAAGGCAATCGACGAATCGGGAATGCCCGAAGCGGTGAAAGAGAAAGCGATGGAGGAATTCGAGAAAATAAGAAAGACCTCGCCGATGTCTCCCGATTTCACGGTTTCGCGGAATTATCTCGAGTGGATGACGTCGGTGCCGTGGAACAAGTTCACGGAGGATAATTTCGACCTCGAAAACGCGAAGAAGATACTCGACGAAGACCATTACGGTCTTGAAAAGCCGAAAGAAAGGATACTCGAACTTCTAGCAGTACTGAAACTGCTTAAAGACAAGAATATAACCAAACCGCCGAAAGGCCAGATACTCTGTTTTGTAGGTCCTCCGGGAGTCGGCAAGACATCGCTCGGAAAATCGATAGCGCGGGCGCTCAACAGGAAATTCGCGAGACTTTCCGTCGGCGGCGTGAAGGACGAAGCGGAAATCCGCGGACACAGAAGAACATACATCGGCTCGATGCCGGGAAGAATAATTCAGGCGATGAAAAAAGCGGGGACTTCGAATCCCGTGATACTCATCGACGAAATTGACAAGATGGGGAACGATTTCAGGGGCGACCCCGCTTCGGCAATGCTTGAAGTTCTCGACCCTGAGCAGAACAACACCTTCAACGACCATTATCTGGACATAGACTATGATTTATCGAACGTTCTATTCATAACGACGGCAAACGTGCAGTACAACATTCCCCTTGCGCTTCAGGACAGGATGGAAATTATCGAAATGCGCTCGTATCTTGATTTCGAAAAAATACAAATCGCGCAGCGTCACATACTTCCGAAAGAACTTGAGGAACACGGAATGGACAGGGACGAAGTAAAGTTTCCGGACGAGGTAATTCAGAAGGTGATTCGGGAATACACTCGCGAAGCGGGAGTAAGGAACCTCGAAAGGGAACTTACATCCATAATAAGAAAAGCCGCAAAGGACAAACTTTCAAACGGCAGGAAGAAAAACAAGATAACAGTAACGTCCGGACTTGTTGAAAAGTACCTCGGTGTTCCGAAGTTCGACGACATAGACACGAAGAAAGACGACAAGGCAAAGATAGGCTCGGTTTACGGACTTGCGTGGACATCCCTTGGGGGAGACATATTAACGATTGAAGTCACCGTAATGAAAGGCACGGGAAAGATAACACTCACTGGAAAACTCGGAGACGTAATGAAGGAATCGGCAATCGCGGGTCTCTCTTACATAAAATCGAATTCGAAGCAGTTCGGCATTCCTGAGAACTTCTTCAAGGACAAGGAGATTCACGTACACATACCCGAGGGTGCGATACCGAAGGACGGGCCTTCCGCCGGAATCACGATGATAATGGGAATGCTTTCCGCGATAACCAAATCGCCCGTCAAGGCGGACATCGCGATGACGGGAGAAATAACCCTGCGCGGGAACATATTGCCCATAGGCGGTTTAAACGAAAAACTCCTTGCCGCGGTCAGGGGCGGAATAAGGAGGGTGATAATACCGAGGGACAACGAAAAGAATTTGATTGAAATACCGAAAGACATAACTTCCAAACTGGAGATAATACCTGCGTCAAGAATCGGAGAAGCGATACAGCCCGTATTCGGAAGCAAGAAAATCACTTTCAAGAAGAAATAGAATTTATTGAATAATGTCAGAGCCAAAGTTTAAAGTATCGGCGTTAAAGTTCAGGCCCCAGCGGTTTAGTGAAGTGGTCTCGCAGGATTTCGTCTCGACGACGCTCAAGAACGCCATCCTGAACAGGAAGATCGCGCATTCATATCTTTTCAGCGGACCGCGCGGAGTAGGCAAGACAACTCTCGCGAGAATATTCGCGAAGGCAATCAACTGCAAGAACTCGAAAGACGGAGAGCCGTGCAACGAATGCGAGAACTGCGACGAGATAACACGGGGCGTACATCCCGACGTATTTGAACTCGACGCGGCTTCAAACAGGGGAATAGACGACGTGCGAGCGATACAGGACGCGGCGAAGTATTTTCCCATAAAAGCCACTTATAAGTTTTTCATCGTTGACGAGGTTCACATGCTTACGATTCAGGCATTCAACGCGCTCCTCAAGATACTCGAGGAGCCTCCGGAATACCTGATTTTCATACTCGCGACGACGAATCCCGAAAAAATTCCCGCGACCATAACGAGCAGGTGCCAGCGCTTCGCGCTTCACAGGCTCAAGATACAGGAAATATCCGAGCAGTTGAAATACGTGGCGAAAGAGCAGAAAGTGAAGATTGACGAAGAATCGCTTTTTCTCATATCGAAACTCGGCGACGGCGCGCTCCGCGACGCTCTCGGGGTTTTCGATATGGCGGTTTCATTCTGCGGGAATGAAATAACACTCCCCGCTCTTAAAGAATTTTTAAATCTGCCGGATAAGGAAATTTATTTCAACACGTCGAAATTCATCGCGGAAGGAAGCCTCAGGGACATAATACCGTATTTTAATAAACTCGAAGAGAACGGTCTCGACATAATCACTTATTATAACGGCATAACGGACCATTTCAGGAATCTTCTTATAATAAAGACGACGGCAAACACGGAACTGCTCGACGAATCCGACGTAACGAAAGCGAAATACAGGCAGGAAGCGGAATCATACACCGTTGACCAGATACAGCGAATACTGAAAATACTCATCGAATCGGAAGCGCGGTTCAAGTTTTCCTCTAATCAAAAAATATTGATGGAAGCGATGCTCGCGGAATTGTGCAGGATAAACAGCGAGGTCGTGGATATCGCGGAACTGATTTCCGGACTGGAGGCATTAAAAAAAAAATCCCTGAAGTGACCTACGAAGCCGGAGAGCGTTTTTCCGCAGTTAAGGGAGAAAGACAGGCTATTGAAAATCCTGTCATAAAAGCATTAAAAGAATTGTTCAACGCTGAAGAATATAAAGAATAATGACTAAGACTCTCGGAATAAAGAATAATTTTCTCGCAATCGAGGATGAATTTTCAAATTACGAAAATTCAGCGGTTGTAATTCTTCCCGTACCGTACGAAGCGACTACATCTTACGGCAAGGGAACGGGGAGCGCTCCCGAGGCGATTTACAAGGCGTCGCATTACGTCGAGTTTTACGACGAAGAACTTCACAGGGAGTTTTGTTTCGAGAAAGGAATTGCGTCCCTGCCGCCGCTGAACCTGAAGAACCTTAAAGGCAAGGAAGCGCTGGACCTGATTTACAAAAACGCAAAGAAATTAATTGACGATAATAAATTTGTCGTTACGCTCGGCGGCGAGCATACGATATCGACAGCGCCGATAAAAGCGCATTTCGATTCATACAGGAATCTGTCCGTTCTTCATTTTGACGCGCATTCCGATTTGCGCGACGAGTATGAGGGAACAAAATATTCGCACGCCTGCTTCTGCTCCCGCGTCGCGGAGTTCACGAAAGACATCACTCAGGTCGGAATCAGAGCCCAGTGCATCGAGGAGAGCGCTTTTATTAAGAAGAACGGAATTAAAACATTTTACGCTTACGCGATAAGAAACAACCTGCACACGAAAAACTGGATGGACAAAGTAATATCCGGATTAAAAGAAAACGTTTACGTTACATTCGACATAGATTATTTCGACCCGTCGGTAATGCCCGCGACGGGAACTCCCGAGCCGCTCGGATTTTACTGGGAGGAAACGATACGCCTGCTGAAGAAACTCGGCAGAAACAGGAATGTCGTGGGCTTTGACCTCGTGGAACTGTCTCCCGTAAAGGGTTTTACGTATCCTGATTTTCTCGCGGCGAAACTCGTGTATAAAATGCTGAATTATTTCATCAGATAAATGGGAAAAGAAGAACTTAAAAAAAGAGTTAAGGTAATAATAAAGCGTTTCGCGGAGCATTATCCCGACGCGAAATGCCATCTCGACTTCAAGAATCCGTTCGAACTCATCGTATCGACGGTTCTTGCCGCGCAGTGCACCGACGTAAGCGTAAACAAAACAATGACGCCTCTTTACAAATCGAAATATAAATCGCCGAAAGACATACTCAGCGACGGCGCGGATAAATTCAGGAATGAAATAAAATCCATTAACTTTTACAACAACAAGACAAAGAGCATAATTTCTCTGTGCGAGTCACTCGAGAAAAACCATAAAGGCAAGGTTCCAGGCGAAATGGATTCGCTTACAGAACTACCGGGCGTGGGAAGAAAATCGGCATCCGTCGTGCTTGGAAACTGTTTCGGCAAAGAGGACGTGATAATCGTCGATACGCACCTGAAAAGAGTATCCGCGCGGCTCGGACTCATAGAAAACGACAACCCCGACAAGATTGAGGCTGAACTGAAGGAAATCGTTCCGGAAAAAGAGCAGTTTTATTTTTCGATGAGGACCGGCGAGCACGGACGGCTTGTTTGTCAGGCGAAGAAGCCGAAATGCGGAGAATGCTTCCTTTCGGACATCTGTCCTTCAAAAAATAAATTTTAAAATGAAAAAACCCGATTTAAAGAAAATTGAATTTCTGCTGATGGACCTTGACGGGTGTCTGACAACCGGGCACATGATATACCTCAGCAGCGGAGAGGACATGAAGGTATTCCATACTCACGACGGATACGGGATAGAGCGGGGAAGAAAATTCGGACTGAAATTCGCCGTTATCAGCGGGAGAAGTTCGCCGATAAACAGGAAAAGAACAGACAGACTGAAAATCGATTTTCTTTTTGAGGACGTGCCCGACAAACTCGTTCCATACGCGGAATTAAAGAAGAAATACAAACTCAAAGACGAAAACTTCGCATACATAGGCGACGATGAATTCGACATTCCCCTTTTAAAGAAAGCGGGATTTTCCTGCTGTCCGAAGAACGCCATCGACGAAGTAAAGAAACACGTTCATTACGTCTGCAGGAAGAACGGCGGCGAAGGAGCCGTTCGGGAAATAATCGATAAAATCCTGAAGGCGAAAAAATTTATCTGACATCAACTCATTTATAAAACTGTTTAACTATAATTATAATCATGGATTCAAAAAATTTACGTTTCAATTCAAAGTTAATTCACGGAGGAGCATACAAGGATGAATATAATTCCGTAAACGTTCCCATTTACCAGACTTCAACATTCGCTTTTGACACTGCTGAAGAGGGCGAAAAATGCTTTCTCGGCGAATCGAACGGATTCATTTACACGCGGCTGGGCAATCCAACCATCAAGGCTCTCGAGAACTGCATAGCGGGTCTATGCGGGGGTTTCGGAGCGATTGCCGTCGGTTCGGGGATGGGCGCCGTTAACACGATTTACATGGCTCTGCTCGAGAAGGGGGCTCACATGGTAGGCACAGCGGCCGTTTACGGTCCTTCACGCGTAGTGATGGAAGAGCACTGGTCAAGATTCGGCGTTGAATCGACCTGGGTTGACACGACCAAAATCGAAAACATAAAAAAAGCAATCAAACCTAACACGAAAGTTTTATACATAGAAAGCCCGGCGAATCCTACACTTGACATAACCGACCTCGCCGCCTGCTCGAAGATAGCGAAAGAGCACAATTTACTGCTCGTTGTCGATAACACATTTTCATCGCCTTACCTGCAGCGGCCGTTTGAATACGGCGCGGACGTCGTGTTTCATTCGATGACTAAATTCATAAACGGACACGCCGATATAGTCGCGGGCATCATCGTCGCGAAGGATGAAGCGCTTTACAAAAAAATCAGACCGATGATGATATCTCTCGGATGCAACATGGATCCGTCGCAGGCGTACATGGTGCTCCGCGGAGTAAAGACACTCGGAATCCGCATAGAGCGCGCTCAGGAAAACGCGATGAAGATTGCCGAATGGCTTGAAAAACATCCCAAGATAGAGTGGGTGAAATACCCCGGACTGAAATCGCACCCGCAGCACGAACTCGCGAAGAAGCAGATGGACGGATTCGGAGCGATGATAAGTTTCGAATTAAAGGGCGGTTTCGACGCGGGAAAAACCCTGATGAACAACGTTAAAGTCGCGACTCTCGCGGTATCTCTCGGAGGCGTAGAAACTTTGATCGAGCATCCCGCGTCAATGACGCATTCAAAAGTCTCGAAAGACAGCAAACTCGAAGCGGGCATAACGGAAGGGCTCGTAAGATACGCGGTCGGCATAGAAGACGTCAACGATTTGATTGAAGACCTCGAACAGGGCCTCGCAAAGTGCTGACGCATCAATTAGAACATTAGTTTGTAGTTATGCCGACAAGTCGGGCGCAAAGAGCGCGGAAGTTAGTAGTAATTATTTGCGGCATGTAATAGTTTTGTCATTCCGGCAAAAACCGGAATCCGCAACCCGGAGAAGCAATGCTTCTCCGGGTTTTTTCTGATTCAAAAACCTTGCCTCCTTCCCGGGTTCCGGCTTGGGAAGCAGAGAATAGAATGAGGCGCGTTATTTTTTGCGGGGATGGTGTCTCACGAGAGCACAGGCTTTTTCCGTCACCCAGTCTTTCATAGTATAAACTACCTTCTCGTTTTCAATTTCGAGGCATATCATCTCCGGGTCTTTTTTATAAGGGTTGGCGTGATAGTTAAGAAGTTTAAGAACCCTGTCGAGAAATTTTTTATAATAGGTAACGTGCATTTCAGGAAGCGCGGCTTTATTATACTTAAGATAATGTTTTGATTTGTCTATTTCGTAATACGCTTCTTCGTATCTTCCAAGTTCATAAAGACAGGCGAGTTTATATCTTATTTCGTCTATGTGGTGCGTGGTATTACCGCTCTTTCGGCTGTTTATGAGTTCTATTGCCTTTTCGTATTCTTTTCTCGCGAAGCACAAGCGCACATTCGCGAGATTCACCTCGTCGGCGCGAATTGTTATCGGCAGAAGCGGGGAGTATTTCTTTATGATGTTCTCCGTCCATCCGAACTTCTTCACCTTGATTCCCGCGATTATGTATTCCCTGAAAACGCTTGCGGGATAAGAGCACCGGCGGAGGTCCGAAACGAGATTGTTTTTAAGTTTCCTGTCATACAGCCTGAAAAGTTCTTCGTAATATGAACGCTCGCCCTTGTTAACCTTAACGATATAGTACGTCATAAACATTCTGTACATTTCGGTTCTGAGATACTCCGAAAATTTTTCCTCGTTATCATAAAACACTTTCAGCGCTCTTTCGATGTACCGCTTGTTATCCGGATTACGGAACGCGGCGAAAATATAGTAACGGAGAATTGGAATCGTAAAGAGTTTGTCTCTTTGTATTTCTTTTCTTTCGAAGAATTTATCATTGTCCAGCGAGCCGATGAACTCAAGCACAGGAGTGAATCCGTAGTTAAGGCTGAAGTATTCGTGTATTTGCAGTTCCTGACCCGTGCGGTAAAGGCGGCACAGTAAATCAGCGATTAGAAACCTGCTGTGCGTGAAATACTTTTTCTGGGATTCGGCGGTTTTCTTCAGCATTTGCAAATAAGCCCCGTTCAGCAATACGCTCTGCTGCACGGGGTCGAAGGCATCCTCGTTGAAGAAATTGTTTTCCGGCTTCAATCCGTTAACG
>CAZOQR010000017.1:0-4514 GCA_964581915.1 uncultured Ignavibacteriaceae bacterium
GAACTCGTTACGTTAAAGGTGTATGACGCTCTCGGCAGGGAAGTCCGCGTTCTTGTCAGCGATGTTCTCATCCCCGGAAATTATTTCGCTTCCTGGAACGCTTCCGGAATGAGCAGCGGGGTATATTACTACACACTGAAGTCGAACAGTTTCAGCGAAACGAGGCGGATGATTTTATTGAAATAGATATTTTACCTGAAATTTTTTAAAGTCAAATTTGTTTAATATGGGTAATAATGCCTGTTGAACAAAACATTAAACTTGTCCTCGAGAACGGGCTTGAAGTGAAAGGGAAATCTTTCGGTTACCCGCGCTCCTCGTCCGGGGAAGTTGTTTTCAACACTGCGATGACAGGTTACCCTGAAAGTCTAACCGACCCGTCATACAAAGGACAGATTTTAATTCTCACTTATCCGCTGATAGGAAACTACGGCGTGCCGGCATACGAAACCGAAGCGGGTCTGCTCAGGAATTTCGAATCCGAAAGAATCCACGTTTCCGGGCTTGTAATTTCCGATTACTCCTTTCACGACAGCCATTGGAAATCCGACAGGCCGCTCTCGCAATGGCTTTACGAAAACAATATTCCCGCGATTTACGGCATCGACACGAGAATGCTTACAAAAATAATACGCGAGCACGGGACGATGCAGGGGAAAATCATATTTGAAGACAGGCATCCCGATGAAGACGAAAATTCAGCGCATCCTGTTTCGGAGGTAAGTTGCAGTGAAGTAATGACGTACGGGCAAGGCAGACATAAAATTACGCTCGTGGATTGCGGAGTAAAGTTTAACATAATCAGAAGGCTGCTGAAACGTGACACGACGGTAACGCGCGTTCCGTGGAATTACGATTTCAACAAAATCGATTACGACGGTCTTTTCATTTCCAACGGTCCCGGCGACCCGAAGTCGTGCGGCGAGACGATTGGCAATTTAAGCAAAGCCGTAAAAGGCGACAAGCCCGTGTTCGGCATATGTCTCGGCAATCAACTGCTGTGCCTCGCATCGGGCGGTGACACTTATAAACTCAAGTACGGGCACAGGAGCCACAACCAGCCCGTAATAAAAGAGGGCACGGAACGCTGTTACATTACTTCCCAGAATCACGGATACGCCGTGGATTCTAAAACACTCAGCGGGGACTGGCGGGTATTTTTTACAAACCTTAACGACGGAACAAATGAAGGAATCCGGCACCGCGAGAAAATGATTTTTTCGACGCAGTTCCATCCCGAAGCGTCAAGCGGTCCAACAGATACGGATTTTCTTTTTGACTTATTCATAGACAACATAAAAATTTCAAAAAAAGCAGACGGATAAATTTAAAAAAATACTGATACCCGGTTCGGGAGCGCTTAAGATAGGCGAAGCGGGCGAGTTTGATTATTCCGGTTCTCAGGCTTTGAAAGCGCTGAAGGAAGAGGGAATCGAAACAGTACTGATCAATCCCAACATCGCGACGGTACAGACATCGGAGGACATCGCCGACAACATTTATTTCCTTCCGGTGACGCCGTATTTTGTTGAAAGAATAATCGAGAAGGAGCGGCCGGACGGGATAATGCTGGCTTTCGGCGGTCAGACCGCGTTGAACTGCGGGATAGAACTTTTCAGGACTGGGGTTTTTAAAAAATTCGGCGTAAGAGTTCTCGGCACTCCCGTCGAGGCTATAATCGGGACGGAAGACAGGGAGTTGTTCGCGAATAAACTTAAGAGCATAGGCGTCAAGACAATCGACAGTCGCGCTGTACATTCGGTTGATGATGCCGCCGAAGCGGCGGACGAACTCGGCTATCCCGTAATAATCCGTTCAGGCTTCACGCTCGGCGGACAGGGCAGCGGTTTCTGCTCAGATGAAAACGAACTAAAGGAGCAGGCGGTAAAAGCCCTGTCGCACTCCAGCCAGATTTTAATCGAGAAATCCCTTAAAGGATGGAAGGAGATTGAGTACGAGGTAGTACGGGACAGGCACGACAACTGCATAACGGTCTGCAACATGGAGAATTTCGACCCGCTGGGAATACACACGGGAGAAAGCATTGTCGTCGCACCGTCGCAGACCTTGTCGAATAACGAATACCACAAACTCCGCGAGATTGCGATAAAGATAGTACGCAGCATAGGAATCGTGGGCGAATGCAACGTACAGTACGCGCTCGATACGGAATCGGACGATTACCGCGTTATAGAGGTCAACGCGAGGCTTTCTCGCTCGAGCGCCCTTGCGTCGAAGGCAACGGGATATCCTCTTGCCTTTGTCGCGGCGAAACTGGCGCTTGGATACGGACTGCACGAATTAAAAAATTCCGTCACGAAGACAACACCCGCGTGTTTTGAGCCCGCGCTCGATTACATCGTTTGCAAGATTCCGAGATGGGACCTTGGAAAGTTCAAGGGCGTCTCGAAACAGATAGGCAGCAGCATGAAGAGCGTTGGCGAGGTGATGGCGATAGGAAGAAACTTCGAGGAAGCGATACAGAAAGGTCTCAGAATGATAGGTCAGGGGATGCACGGTTTCGTGGGAAACAGAGAACTTGAAATCGCGGACGCTTCATCCCTCGAGAATGAATTGATGAACCCGACGGACTCGAGGATATTCGCAATCGAGAAAGCATTCGGGACGGGAATGGATATTGACGCGATTCACAGTCTGACGAACATAGACAAATGGTTTCTCCATAAATTAAGGAACATACACGAACTCGGCGAAAAACTATCCGAATACAACAACATTGAAGACGTTCCGGAAGCGAGTCTTCTCGAACTGAAGAAGAACGGGTTTTCCGATTTTCAGATATCGAAAATACTATGCGGCGGAAACGGCAGGGACGTCACCGATTATTCCCTGCGTGTCAGGGATTACAGAAAATCAAAGAACATAATTCCGCGCATAAAGCAGATAGACACCTTAGCGGCAGAATACCCCGCGGTTACTAATTACCTGTACGTAACATACAACGGAAGCGACGACGACGTAACGCCCGAAGACGGCGTCAAGATTGCCGTGCTGGGGTCGGGGGCATACTGCATAGGCAGCAGCGTGGAGTTCGACTGGTGCTCGGTTAACGCTCTCAACACGATACGGAAGCACGGTAAGAAAGGAATAATGATTAATTACAACCCCGAGACCGTGAGCACGGATTACGATGTCTGCGACAGGCTGTACTTCGAGGAACTTTCATACGAGCGTGTTATGGATATACTCGAATATGAAAATCCCGAAGGGGTCATGGTTTCGGTGGGCGGGCAGATACCGAACATTTTGGCGCCGCGGCTTCATAAAGCAGGAGTGAAGATTCTCGGCACATCGGCGGTCAGCATAGACAACGCGGAGGACAGGCACAAATTCTCTTCACTTCTCGATAAAATCGGAGTCGACCAGCCGAAATGGAAAGAACTTACAAGCATTGAAGAGATAAAGAGTTTCGTTTCAACGACAGGATATCCCGTTCTTGTTCGACCGTCCTACGTGCTGTCCGGAGCCGCGATGAACATCGTGTCGAACGATTCCGAACTCGAGCAGTTTCTCAATCTCGCTTCGAAAGTTTCGAAAAAATATCCGGTCGTGGTTTCGGAATTCATAGAGAACGCGAAGGAACTCGAGATAGACGCGGTAGCGAAAAGCGGGGAGATAATCGCATACGCGATATCCGAGCACATAGAATTCGCGGGAGTACATTCAGGGGATGCTACAATAGTGTTTCCGGCGCAGAAACTATACATAGAGACGATAAGGAGAATAAAGAAAATCAGCAGAAGAATTTCGGAGGAACTGAACATATCCGGACCATTCAACATACAGTTTCTCGCGAAAGACAACGACATAAAGGTAATTGAATGCAACCTGCGCGCATCGAGAAGTTTTCCGTTCGTTTCAAAGGTGTTGAAGACGAATTTCATCGAGACGGCTTCCGAAATAATGCTTGGCATAGACGTTATGAAACCCGTGAAATCCATATTTGACCTTGATTACGTCGGAATCAAGGCTCCTCAGTTTTCGTTTTCGAGGCTTCAGAAAGCGGACCCCGTGCTCGGAGTGGAAATGGCTTCCACGGGGGAAGTCGGATGTCTGGGCGATGACTATTACGAGGCGGTATTGAAAGCGATGCTGTCTGTAGGATACAAGATTCCCGAGAACAACATACTGCTCACGACGGGACCCGCGCGTTCGACAATAGAACTGCTTGGCAGCGCGAGGATGCTTTATGAGAACAGGTTCAATCTTTTCGCGACCGCGGAAACGCACAATTTTCTGAACGCGAACGGAATAGAATCGACTCTGCTTTTTCTGCCGAACGAAAACAAAACGCCGAACGTGCTGGATTATCTCAGGAACAGAATTATAGAACTTGCTGTCAACATTCCCTCAAGTCTGGCGAAGGACGCGCTGGACAACGATTATAAAATAAGAAGAACGGCGGTTGATTACAACGTTCCGCTGATAACAAACTCAAGGCTCGCCGCTGCTTTCATACAGGCGTTCTGCAGGAAGGAAGAGATGTCTATAAA
>CAZOQR010000017.1:4614-22008 GCA_964581915.1 uncultured Ignavibacteriaceae bacterium
TTAACAATTAGCAATTAGAGCAAGAGCGGTGACACAGAGTTACGCAGAGGAGACACGGAGCACACAGAGATTTTATTATATTGAAGAGCTTTTCAATCAATTATCAATTAGCGATTAACAATTAGCAATTAGAGCGGTTGTATTTTCCTGCCGGCTATAATTTGTCTAATGTCAATCCGGTATCTGTCAATTATGCACTGCAATCCGGTATCTGTCAATTATGCACCACAATCCGGTATCTGTCAATTATGCACCACAATCGGGTATCTGTCAATTATGCACCACAATCCGGTATCTGTCAATCTAATATATAAAATCTGTTAGTCTTTTATCTGTCAACGAGGGTATATCTTGTTGCCGCGGATAGCACGGTCTTGCGAAGGCGTATGTTCTTTGGTGTTACTTCGACCATTTCGTCTTCGTTAATGAACTCGATTGCTTTTTCGAGAGTCATCGCCGGAACGGGGGTCAGGATAATTCCTTCGTCCTTGCTTGATGCCCGCATATTAGAGAGTTTTTTCGGTCTGCAGGCGTACACATTTATGTCGTTGTCGCGGTTATGCTCGCCGACTATCATACCTTCATAGACCGCTTCGCCCGGCCTGACGAAAAGGGTGCCTCTTGGTTCAAGATTAAACAAGGCATAGCCTGTCGTTTCGCCTTCTCTGTCCGATACAATTGAGCCTGTCATTCTCAAGGGATAATCGCCTCTGTACTCCTCGTAGCCGTGAAGGTAACTGTTCATTATTCCCGTGCCTTTAGTATCGGTCAGGAATTCGTTCCTGTATCCTATAAGCCCGCGGGACGGTATTGAGAATTCAATTCTAACCCTGCCAGTGCTGTGGTTAACGAGGTTAATCATTCTTCCTTTTCTCTGTGACAATTTATCGGTAACAACGCCGATAAAATTTTCGCCGCAGTCTATGAACAGGTGCTCGATAGGTTCGAGTTTCTTCCCGTTCTTTTCCTTATATATCACGTGCGGGCGTCCGACGCTGAGTTCATAGCCTTCGCGTCTGAGTGTTTCAATAAGGATTACCATCTGGAATTCTCCGCGTCCCTTGACTATGAAACTGTCGGCGGAATCTGAGTCCTCGACTTTCAGAGCGACATTTCTTAAAGTTTCCTTGAAGAGTCTTTCTCTCAATTTCGTCGACTGAACGTACTTGCCCTCCCTTCCCGCGAAAGGAGACGTGTTGATGGCGAACATCATTGATATGGTGGGCTCGTCAACCGCGACGCGTTTGAGGGCTTTCGTATTTTCCTGCGAACAAATAGTGTCGCCGATGTGGACGTTCTCAATGCCTGCGAGAACAACAATATCACCGGGTTCGGCGGATTCGACTTCGGCGAGAGATACGCCCTGATACACCTGGAGTTTTGATAGTTTGAGAGGAACAATGTCTCCGTCTTCGTTTATGCAGACGAGGTTGTCGTTTATCTTCGCGGCGCCGTTAGCGACCTTTCCGATAGCGAGCCTTCCGACATAGTCGGAATAGTCAAGGTCCGCGACGAGCATCTGAAAAGGTTTGCCGGGCTCGTACGACGGACCCGGTATTTCTTTTATTATTTCCGCGAAGAGCGGTTTCAGGTCCGCGCCTTTGTCGGAAAGTTTTCTGACGGCATAACCCTGTTTTCCGACCGCGTAGAGCACGGGAAACTCAATCTGCTCTTCGGTGGCGTCGAGGTCTATGAACAAGTCATAAATTTCGTTCAGCACTTCTCCCGGCCGCGCGTCTTTTCTGTCAATCTTATTTATAACTACAATAATTTTCTTTTTCGATTCGAGTGCTTTCTTCAGCACGAAGCGTGTTTGCGGAAGGGGACCTTCGGAGGCGTCGACGAGCAGAATAGCGCCGTCAACCATCATCAGCGCGCGCTCGACCTCTCCGCCGAAATCCGCGTGTCCCGGGGTATCCAGAATGTTTATTTTTATGCCTTCCCACGTGACGGAGCAGTTCTTCGCGGCAATGGTTATACCGCGCTCCCGTTCGAGGTCCATATTGTCCATGAGGCGTTCTTCAACTTCCTGATTCGACCTGAACAAGCCGCTCTGCCTGAACATATGGTCAACGAGCGTGGTTTTACCGTGGTCAACGTGAGCGATTATCGCTATGTTTCTCAGTTTCTTATTAGTCTTTATGCTTTTATTCAATTTGCTTCCTTTTATTTATACCGATTAGCAAAAATACCTGATTTGAATTTCATTTGATATGTAATTATGGCGGCTTCAAATGTTCGAGCCGGAATACAGGGAGAAATTTCGGCAGTTGAGCAGGTCCGGATGCCGTTCCTGCGAAGCAATGGATTTGAACGTCCGGCATTCTATCTGATGTAACCCGCGGCGCGGGTTTACACATTATTCAAGGAGAGCGAAAATTTTGCGTGCAGGATGAAAGTTAAGACAATCATCGGAAAGAAATTCCGTGTCAACTTTTCGGTAGCGGGTTAATTCGATTAAGCATATTTTTGTTTAAAAGAATTCATGCTGACGGACAAAATAATGTACAGGGCTTTGCTGAACAAGGACGCTTCATTCGAGGGGCTCTTCTTTGTCGCGGTAAAAACCACGGGGATATTCTGCAGGCCGACCTGCACCGCGAGGAAGCCGAAAAGGGAAAACGTTGTATTTTACAGAACACCACGGGAGGCTCTCGCGCAGGGTTTCAGGCCTTGCAAGGTATGTACGCCGCTCGACATGCCTGCGAAGACGCCCGACTACATAAACAAACTGATAAAAGAAATTAACGGGGAGCCTTCAAGAAAAATAAAGGATTACGACCTTCGCGTTCGCGGGCTGGAGCCGAACAAAATAAGGCGGTGGTTCAGAAAGAACCACAACATGACGTTTCAGTCGTTTCAGAGAATGATGCGCATAAACAACGCGTTCAATCTGATGCAGACAGGGGAGAACGTGACAGGCACGGCGTTTGAGTCCGGTTACGAATCGGTCAGCGGATTTAATTCGTCATTCAGAAATATTTTTAATGATACTCCTTCAAAATCAAAGACAATGAACGTTATCAACATAAAACGGATCGACACTCCTGTAGGACCTATGTACGCTTGCGCTACAGCGAAAGGTATATGCCTCTTCGATTTCACGGACAGGAGGATGCTCGAAACGGAATTCAAGGAACTCAAAAAATATTTCAACGCGGTAATACTTCCGGGGGAAAACAGGCACTTCACAAAACTCGAAAAAGAAATCGATGAATACTTCCGCGGAAAGAGAAAAACATTTACAATACCACTCGACACGCCCGGAACGGATTTCCAGAAATCGGTCTGGGAAGTTCTTAAAACAATCCCATACGGAACAACCGTATCATACAAGCAGCAGTCGGTCAGGCTCGGGAAGCCGTCCGCGGTGCGCGCTGTCGCGAACGCGAACGGTCATAACCGCGTATCAATAATCATTCCCTGCCACAGGGTAATAGGCGAAGACGGAACGCTGACAGGATACGGAGGCGGACTATGGCGGAAGAAATGGCTTCTCGATTTTGAGAAAGAAAACGCATAGCAAAAAAGCTGTACAGGTCAGCGTTAACCTTTCAGGAATACTTTCACGCAGAAATTATTGAAACACAAACCTGCTGTTTTCAATTAAACTCCAATTGACGAATAATAAACTATTATATTTTAAAAAAATACAATAAATTTTAATAATTAAGATTGGAGGTCATAATGAAGAATATTTATACTCTATTCGCATCAATATTTTTTCTTATAATATTAAATACAAATATTTCAATTTCTCAGGTGACCTGGCAGGTCATAAGCACTGGCACGATTGAAAATCTAAACAGCGTTTCATTCCCGAATCCTTATGTCGGATACATAGCGGGAAACAACGCTAAATTCATGAAGACAGAAAACGCGGGTTTGAACTGGAGTGCGGTAACATCTCCGTCGGCGGGAAATAATTATCTGGTTTATTTTTTAAATGCGTCCGTGGGCTTCGTTTCGTCGCAGACCGGATTTTTTAAAACCACAAACGGAGGTCTGAACTGGATACAGGTATTACTTCCTTCCACATACGCGGTAACGTCGGTTCATTTTACATCCGCGTCGACCGGATGGCTTGGAGATTCTTACGGGCACGTTATGAAAACGACGGACGGCGGAACGAACTGGGTAATCATTAATACGATGCCCGGATACAGGGCGCGCGTGAATTTCTTAAACGACATAAACGGATGGGCGGTCGATACATACGGATACGTTATAAGAACCACGAACGGAGGAATAAATTTTCAATCCCAGAGAATACTGACCGACACGCTGAGTCAGGTTAAGTTCATATCGGCGACGCTGGGAATGATTGCGGCGGACAGCGGAAGGGTATTCAAGACCGTGAACGGAGGCGTGAACTGGACTTTAGTGAATACGGGAGTAACGAATAATTTAACCGGACTGCATTATGAAAGCCCCACCCGGGCTTACGCGTGCGGAAGCAGCGGGATTGTTCTTACAAGCGAAAACGGCGGAACGGCCTGGAGTTGGATAACAATTTCCCCTAATGATTTATACGCGATGGTGTTCGCTCCTAACACTTCGGCGGGCTGGGTTGTCGGAGAATTCGGTACGGCCGCAAAGAGGGTAAACGAAGAAACGATGATATGCGTTGGTTCGGGAACCGCGCAGGTAGCGTATCCGTTCTTTTCGTACTATATGGATTCAAGGACCGATATGCTGTACACCGCAGCCGAAATAACCGCGGCAGGAGGGGGGATGTCGCTCATAACACAGATAGGTTTCTTTTTCGACAGCCTGAGCGTGCAGCCTTTAAACGGATTCACGATAAAAATGCAGAATACCGAACAGGCATCGCTCAGCGAATTCGTTAGCACGGGATGGAGCACGGTGTTTACCGGCACTTATGTCCCGTCAGGACTTGGCACACAATTCATCCTGCTTAATACTCCTTTCGCGTACGCGCAGGGAAGCAACCTGCTTGTGGAAATTTGTTTCAACAATTCAAGTTATACGTTGAATTCTTATGTCAGAGGCACGGTTGCGGCGGGTAAAACTTTCCACAATCACGCGGACCTGAACACAGGGAATGGATGTCTTGATATTACAACAGGCTCCGTGATGAACACGAGACCGAATATTTGTTTTGTCGCAAACCCGATTACAAGCGGCAACGACCCGTCGAACAATTTGCCGAAAACATTCAGTTTGCATCAGAACTATCCGAATCCGTTCAATCCCGTCACGAAGATTAAATTCGATGTGCCGAAAAGTTCTTTCGTGAGTTTAAGGGTTTACGACATAATTGGCAGGGAAGTGTCCGTGCTTGTAAATGAAACAAAACAGGCGGGCTCGTACATTGTCGATTTCGACGCTTCAAAACTTACGAGCGGAATTTATTTTTACAGGCTGAACACGCAGGCTTTCAGCGACACAAAGAAGATGATTCTGATAAAATAATATTTTTAGATCAATATTTTTCCAATCGGGCGGAAAGAAATTTCCGCCTTTTTTTATGCGTAAAATGCGGCGGAAAAATCACGAAGCCGCTTCGCCTTCGTCCCCGAGTCTGTTTTTTTTTGTAAATTCCTTATAAAAATTTATAATTAATTGCTTAATTATTAAGCACTTAAGCAAAATATGCGAAATCAAAAAAAATTTTGAGAAAGTATATATTTTGCTCTTGACATATTTAACAAATGCAGTTAAATTTATGGCAGTTAGTACAAATAGTTCATTTATTCAAAAGACTGTTATTACAGCGTTCTCTGATTCTTTCTGCTTTGTATGTTTTGGGTATTTGTCTGTCAATAAAGGGAGAACAGTACAATTGAGAACAGTGAACTAAAAATTAAAGTCTTTCCCCCCAAGCGGGGGGAAAGTTCTTTAATTCCGGTGAAACTGTATAAGCGATTAATAAAATTCCCGAATTCCTTTTGTTCTTCCTTTGAATTTTCCAGGATAAGCTCATAGTCTGATAATACTATAACGGAGAACAGGATAAGTATGACCCTAATTATCCTGTACTCCTGTCTCTTCCCTGCTCCCCGCAGGGAAGAGACTCTAAAAAGCATTTAGTTGTGATGTGTTTTGTTGAAAAGCATCCGGACCATATTTCCTTCTGACTTATTTCTTTTTTCTGAATTTATCGAACCAGTTCTTTTTCTTGCGCGGTTCGGAAGAGTACATATCATTTTTTCTTTTCGACCTTTTTTTCTCCTCATCGAAAGATGGGGCTGTTGTCTTGAATTCCCTGAATGATTTTTTCTTGAAATGCTCGTCGCTCGTGAAAGGCAGTTCTCTAAGTTTCGCGATTTCATCCATCAGGGATTTTTCGAAATTTCTTTCTTCACCCGCTGATTTGCCTTTCCCGCTTTTTTCCCCGAAATAAATTTTTTCTCTCACGGCATCTTTATATCCCGCGTTTCTTTTCCCGGGCCGACCTTCAAATGAACCGGCGGTTCCTGTTTTACGCTTTAATTTTTCGTCCTTGTCAGAAAACCCGCCGTTAATTTTCTTTCCTGTTTTTTCTCCGTGTTTCCTGAAATCGACTTTCCCGTATCGGTCTGTCCTTGCTTGTTTTCCCGCACCGTCTTTCTCATAACGCTTGCGTCCGTGGTCATAATCCGACCCGCTTCTTTGGCGTGTTTTATCCGCGCTCTTTCCGCGATAATCATTTTTCACCCCGCCGCTTTTTCTTTCTCTTTTAAATCCTGTATCCGTTTCACCGCTGCTCTTTCCTTTTCTTTCGGGAGCGAGTTCGGAATATTTGAGAGTTATAACGCCCTTGAAAGAAAAAAGTATGTTCTTGAAGAATCTTTCATCCTCTCCTCCGGTAACGAATGAAATTGCCTCGCCTTTTTTCCCCGCTCTGGCGGTTCTTCCGATCCGGTGGGTGTAAGATTCAACGTCGCGGGGTATTTCGTAGTTATAAACGTGCGTTATGTCCTCGATATGAAGTCCGCGGGAAGCCACGTCAGTCGCGATTAGTATGCTGAATCTTTTTTCCTTGAATTGTCTCGTGACTCTCTCTCGCTGCGCCTGCGACATGTCGCCGTTAAGGCATTCCGCCCTTATTCCCAATTCTTTCAAATCACGCGCGAGTTCTTCTGTTATTCTTTTTCTGTTACAGAAAATCAAGGCGAGGTCTCTTTCCTTCCTGAGCAGGTCGGCAAGAAGGTCGAGTTTTTGTTTTCTGTTTACTTTATAGTAAGTCTGCTTGAGATATTCGGGCTTCACGGAAGATTCGAACGAAACCTTCACGGGGTCCTGAAGGTATTTTTTTATAAGCCCCGAAATTTCTTTCGTTATCGTCGCGCTGAAAAGCATTGTCTGCCGTTTCGCGGGAATGTTCCTGAGTATGTTTTCGATGTCATTTATAAAACCCATATCGAGCATTCTGTCGGCTTCGTCGAACACGAGATACTGAAGTTCGTCGAGTTTAATCGCTTTTCTTTGCATAATGTCGAGAAGTCTGCCGGGTGTGGCGACGACGACGTGTGAACGCCGCAACTTGAATATCTGCTTGTCGATTGAAACGCCTCCGTAAACCGTGCTTATGCCGATTTTTCTGTTCGCAAATTTCACGAACTCTCCGCCAATCTGAACGCACAGTTCTCTTGTCGGCACGAGTATCAGGGCTTTAATTCCTGTCTTTTTCTTATCGAGCGATTCGATTATAGGGATTGCGAAACTAAGCGTTTTCCCGGAGCCGGTTTCAGACTGCGCGAGAATATCGCGCCCTTTCATAATAGCGGGTATGATTTTTTTCTGGACCGGGGTTGCGATTGTAATGTTACTTCGTTCAAGCCTGGAAAGCGTTTCCTCGCTCAGATTAAATTCTTCTGTCTTCATTTGTTTTTCTTTCTTCCGCGCTGCGGAATAAAGATATTTCCACGGCAGATGTTATATTTCACCGCTGAGACGCGGCTATTGTTGTAAAAATTATTTCTTAAAATTATCGCTGATGCAGTAATACAATGTATGCTGAGGCGCTGTTAATATACTATACAACCATAAGTTACCTAAAAACGTGCTAATAATTCAGCCATAACAATTTCCCGAATACTGAATCAGTGATTCGAGATGTTTCGCGGTGTGTCTTCAAATTCAACAGGCGGGAATGCGCGTCAGATGTAAACACGCTGCACTCTGTCCGCAACGGCGCAAAGAATTTCGTAAGGAATGGTTTTAGCAATCTTAGCGAGTTTGTCGGCGCCGAGATAATTTTCATCATCGCTTCCCATCAGAAGCACGTCGTCTCCGATTCTAACGGGACTCTTGACGCCGAGATACAGCATCAGCCAGTCCATTGTAATTGTCCCCGCTATCGGATAAAGTTTTCCGCCGATTCCCGCTCTTCCGATATTAGAAAAAGCCCGCCAGTACCCGTCGCCGTATCCTATCGGCACGGAGCCGATGAAACTGCGTTTATCGGTGAAGAATTTTCTTCCGTACGAAATGCTCGTGTTCGCGTCAACGCGTTTTATGTATGTTACTTTCGACTTCAGGTTCATTATCGGCTTCAGGTCAATCTTATTTCTTAAATCGTCCGATGGGTAGTATCCGTAAAGCAGCAGACCCGGTCTTACCATATCGAAGAACGAGTCCTTAATGTTAAGAATCGCGCCGCTGTTCGCGCTGTGAACAATCGGGATTTTCATCCCCGCTTTTCGGAGCATCCCGAGCAGGTCATAGAACCTGTTCAACTGGTGTTTCGCGAAAGACTTATCGCCGCTTTCGGAAGTCGCGAAGTGCGTGTATATGCCTTCTATCTCGAGGTTCTTATATCCGAAAATGTGCTCGATGTTTCTGAAAGCCCTCTTCACGTCGAAGCCGATTCTTTTCAGGCCTGTATCGACTTTTATGTGGACCTTGAATTTTCTTCCGAGCCTGCCGCTGTAATAATCGAGAAATTTTGCCGTATCGAGAGAAGCGACAGTAGCGATAAGATTGTATTTCAGAAGTTTGCTTACGTAAGCGGAAGGCTTTAGTTTTGAATGTATGAGAGTACCGAACACTAAAATATTCGCATCCGGAATTACGCTTCTTAATTTAATAGCCTCATCATAGTTTGCAACGCCGAGGTAATCCGCTCCGAGCGAAATTAGTTTTCTGCTTATTTCCTGTATCCCGTGTCCGTAAGCATTCGCCTTTACCACGCCGCAGATTTTTATCTTTCCGCGCCCGTTCTTTCCGCGAATGAATTCCTTTATAGAATTATAATTGTGCTCGAGTTTCTTTAAATCTATTTCTGCTCTTGTAGGATTCAATCAGCAATTATTTTGAAATAAATTTACTAATAATAAATCAACAAGACTATGTAAATTGTCCTGCAGAATCAATCGCCTCCTATAAAATAATTTCCCGCGTCGAGCCTGAAAATTGAATACAGGTTGGCGTTAGCGCTGTCAATCCTGCTGACGTTCCACGTTTCGCCGAGGTCGAATGAGCGGATAACGGTTTTATTTCCTGCCGCCATGCAGACTTCGCTGTTGTAAACTACGGAATAAAGGTTATCCGTTATGAAGGCATATCTCTGCGACCAGGTCCAGCCACCGTCCGTGGTTTTCAGAATTGTTCCGCCCGTGCCTACGGCCATTCCGTTCAGGGAATCGAGAAAACTAATACCGTACAGTTTGATGTTGTCAAGCGGCGGGACGAATGCGGGACCCCAGGTCTGTCCGCCGTCAACCGTAAGAAGCGCGAAAGCCCTGTTCACGGTTCCGGAGTCACCGATTATCGAAGCGTAAAGTGATGTAGCGAAAGCGATATTCCTGTAAACGATGCCGCTGCCCGGGTTCGAGAAAATAAGATTCCAGGTGAAGCCCCTGTCCGGACTGCTGATGAGGGTTCCGTTTCCGCCCGTGGCGAATCCCGTTCCCGAAAAAGAGTCAAACGCGACAGATAAGAAATCTTCCGAAGCGGGCGGAGTTATTACCGTCCAGGTACTTCCGTCGTCCAGTGTTCTAAGAATCGTACCCTTGTTTCCTACGGCTATGCCGTTCAAATCAACGCCTGTACTGCTCATGGCGTTTATTGTTTCCCTGCCCGCTGAAGTCGAATCCACGGTCCAGGTTCCGCCACCGTCATCCGATTTAATAATTATGCCGCGTTCACCCGCCGCGATAATTGAAGAATACGGGTCGGGGTTGAATGAATTAATCGCTTTAATGAAATCCATGTATTCGAGAGAGTAAACGTACCAGGAAGCCCCCGTATTATCGGAAAACATCCATGTCGAACTTTTTAGAGTGTCGGTGGTTCCGGGGTCCTCCGCTTCCTTTTCTTTTACGATTTCCTCGCATCCAGACAGGAAAAGAAAAACTGTGATTAAAAAAATTACTGTTGATAAATGCAGTATTTTCATAATGTTCGGATATTTTAACGTAAAAGATAACTATTTCAATTAGTAATTAATAATTAGTAATTAGAGACTTCTGAATAATTGTGTATTAAGTGTTTGTCATACCGGCGAAAGTGCGTTCTTTGCATCCGCCGGGGTGGGCCGGTATGCATAACAGAAATACAGTTCTTGATTTCACGTTTTTTTTCATATAAGGGTTTTTCTGAATTCCAATTACTAATTACCAATTATTAATTACCAATTGAAAAGTGTATTGTTTTATATTAATGAATGAATGATATTGATGCATTAAAATTAAGGATATGAGACTCTTCATAAAAATATTACTCGTTATATTCGTCGCGGCATCATCATACGCTCAAAACGCGTCTACATATTTTCCGGCATCGACGGGTTACAAATGGTACTACAAGAACACGCCGCTCGATTCGAACAACAATCCTCAGCCGTCGCTTGCGCGGTACAGGGTTGATTCATTCGCGGTTGTTGCAAATTACAAGGGTCTGCTTGCGAGCATCGTAAGAATAAAAGACAACCTTCTTTCAATAAATCAGAACACGCCGTACAGCGACACTAATTATTATAATTTCCAGACAACGAACGGTTGGAAATACCTTTCGGTCTCGATGCTTCCTGACACGGTGCCTCTTCCCGGCGTGATGAATTTCTTCCGTTCTCTCGAGAACTGGTACAGTGTTTTCCGTTTTGCTCAGGCGGTGAATTCCGAATACACGCTCGTAACGAAGGACACGACAATTGTATTCGATACGCTGTCAATTCCTTTAAGAGCGAAGGTAAAAGCCAAGAGGCTTAACGACGAAAACGTTTCGACGGTGAACGGCACTTTTCTTTCAAAGAAATTTGTAGTGACGTTCGGGCTTTATTTCCGGATTCTCGTGTTCGAGTATCCGATAGTCGAGATACCCGATACCACGTGGATCGCGTCGAACGTCTGGATGGTTAAGGAGGTCATTCCATCGGCGAACGTGAATCTTTCGACAATCGGCATACCTTTATCATTCAGCATACCCGGTAAGATTTATGAACTCACGAATCCGAATATCGGAGTAAGAAATATTTCGAGTGAAATTCCTGTCGGCTTCAGGCTTTATCAGAACTATCCGAATCCTTTCAATCCCTCGACGACGGTGAAATTTGACGCGGCGAAAGCAGGCAACGTTTCACTGATTGTTTACGACATTAACGGAAGGGAAGTGAAGACACTCGTGAACGAACACCTGAATGCGGGAACATATTCCGTATCGTTTGACGCGTCGGGATTATCGTCGGGAACATATTTTTATACTCTTCGTTCGGGTGATTACGCGGAATCAAAAAAGTTTTTGCTTGTGAGGTAAGCGGCTTTCGGATTGTAAAAACCGGATTTTGCAAATCCGGTTTTTTTATGTTCAATTCAGTTTCCATATCGAGAACGTGAGCACGGACGCGTAACTGACCCACAGCAGGTAAGGTATGAGCAGGTACGCGGCGGGTTTAGAGATGCTTCTGAATTCCACGATGCACCAGACAATCATTATCCACAAAGCGGCGATTTCAACGAATGCCCAGCCCGGCGATTTCAATCCGAAGAAAATAAGAGTCCAGCACGCGTTCAGTACAAGTTGAGCAAAGAAAATGATAACAGCCTTGCTTGTTCTGTTCTTATTTTCCCATACGAGAAAGACGGAAATTCCCATCAGCAGATACAGCGTCGTCCAGACGGGTCCGAAAAGATAATTCGGGGGATTGAAAGACGGCTTGTTCAGATACGCGTACCAGCCGGGAATGTTCTGAACGGTAAAAACCGAGCCAATAATGCCGGCGAGTTCGCAAATAATAACGGCGGCGACCAATCTTAAAAACTTCATGATTCTTTTTTTATAAATTTAGCGATAATACGGCATTGAATACAGACTTAAAATCGATTATAAAAATACCCGAATAATATTTTCCGGTTTTTTCCTGCAATATTTGACTTATAATTTAAAATATAAATTATATTTTTGTAAAATATTTGCCGAAGAACATATTGAAAGAAAAAAAAGACAATACAAATCTCAAAAGCGCGTTTATTCCCGCACACATAAAATTTCTGTTTCTCGCTTTTCTGTCGGGAATGATATTGTTCACTCTCTTCCGCCTTATACTACTATGGATAAACAAGAGCCAGACGGAGGGGATTGATTCGTCAGTCATGCTTTACGCGCTCTTCAACCGGGGTTGTCTTTTCGATTCGGCGGTGAATTCTTATTCTCTTTTCATTCCGTTCTTTTTCTTCACACTCGGCTGTTTCATAACTCCCGCGAGGAAGTTCTTTTACTGGACGGCATTCATCATCGCGTCGGCGTTCTATGTTTTTGCGATAGCGATTCACGCAGCCGACATTCCGTATTTCGATTACTTCAATTCAAGGCTGACGAACGGGATACTCAGTTGGTCGGAGGATATCGGACTGATGATAAAAACGAGGTTCTCAACTCCGACATACTATCCGTATATCGGTTTGTTTCTCGCTGCCGCGTTTCTGTACGTCTTTCTTCAGAAAAAGATAGCGAACAGAACGATATTCAAAAAAACCCCGTTGCGGGAGCCGGTTTATACAAGGATAATTTTCACTCTCATCGCGGGATTCCTGCTTTTTCTCGGAGCGAGGGGAGAGATAAGAGAAAGACTGATGCCGCTTGGCGTGGCGAATTCATTCTTCTCAAATTTTTCTTTTTCAAATCAACTGGGATTGAATCCCGTTTACAGTTTCTTCGCGAGTTACAAGGACAAGAAACTGGCGTATCTGAACGATGACGACGCGATAAAAAACGCGCAGAATTTTCTGAAGGTAAATCCCAAATACGAATCACCCGTAGCGAAAGACGTCGTGTTTGATAATCCCGCATTAAAGCCGAACGTGGTAATATTTCTCGTCGAAAGCCTGAGCGCTTATAAACTGAAACGCTACGGTTACCGGCACAATCTGATGCCGTTCCTTGACAGCCTGATGAATGTATCGGCGGTTTTCGACAACGTTTACACGGACGGAATGCATACGCACAACGGACTTTATTCGAGCCTGTACGGAATGCCGTCGGTTCTCAAGAACAAGGCAATGACCTCGCCACTTACGGCGGGGCAGAAGCATTCGGGCGTATCGAACGTGCTTCACGAAAACGGATACAACTGCGTTTTCTTCTGCACGGGCGACAGGAAGTTCGACAACATGAACGGCTTTTTCCTGAATAACGATTTCGATGAGGTAGTTGGTTTCGAGGACTATCCCGTAAAGGGTGAAACAACGGAATGGGGCGTGAGCGACCGCGTGCTGTTCGACTACGGTCTTAAAAAGATGGACACGCTCGCTTCATCGGGCAAGCCGTTTCTTTCCGTGCTGCTTACGGTATCAACGCACGAAGCACTGAAGCCGCCTTCGGACGCGGATATCAAGCCGGACGCCGAAAACGATTACGACAAACTTTTTCAGTATACGGACCGGGCATTATCGGAGTTTTTCAAGAATGCGCAAAAATCAGGATGGTTCAGGAATACGGTATTTGTCATTGTCGGCGACCACGGACAGAACTTTGACCCGACATACGAAATATCACTTTCTTATCATCACGTGCCGATGATATATTATTCGCCGGAGATAATAAAGCCGCAATCGTATTCAAAAATGGGAACGCAGATGGATTTGTTTCCTACTCTCATGGGATTCATTTCAATGCCGTACGTGAATAATACATTGGGCATTGATCTGATAAAAGAAAGCAGACCGTTTTCCTTCTTTGCGGCGGATACAAAAATTGGGTGTATTAATGAAGACTACTTTTTATTAATAAGAAGCAACGGTCCCGAATCCCTTTACAAATACGGAAAGAAGGACGTAACGAACTACCTTAGCGAAAATGCTCCGCTTGCCGATTCGATGAGGACATACGTTTACTCAATGCTTCAAACGTATTCTTACATGGCAGTGCATAAATTTCTGCCTCTGCCCCGCAAATAATTACCCTTGTCCGCTTAAATACCCTGAGTACAGCCGATTACGCCTGTTTGACTTCCTTCTTGCCGAATATGAGTCCGATTATGATGCACGCTACAAGTATCCTGAATCCCATACCCGCGCCGTCAAGAATTACGCCGTAATACCTGACCAGATAATTCGCCCACATGAAGAAAACGTAGGGGACCGAAAGCAGCAACCCCATCAGGATTCCGAAAGTAAATCCTTCCTTGAACGGGGATACGCCCTTGTAATGCATTTTGTACACGAGACTCAGGAAGAAGCCCTGAAACAGCGTGCCGACTATATTTGCCCACAGTTTGGGGTCGCTTTCCCCGCGCATTATGTGAAGAAAACTGCTCATGTGGCCGGTAGCGAAAACAACCGAGTAAAACAGAAAAGCAAGAAGAAGTAAAACGACAGCGGAAACGATTGTTGAAATTACAAGCTTCATAAAACTTTTTATTTAGTTATTAAAAGTTATTTACGCTTGAAACCAAAAACCAATTTTAACTAAAAAATAATTTATTAAAAAGCATATTATTTGTATGACGTGTAAGCAGTTATAAGCGTCCGGATTAAATCAAATTCCTACACGCTTTTTCATGTTTTTGAGATTCCATAAGCGTTATTATTGTTTTGAATATTGAATTATAATATCATGGACACAGAATTATTATCAAGGATTCAGTTCGCATTCACTGTCGCGTTTCATTACATTTACCCGCCTCTCAGCATAGGTCTGGGCGTTCTTCTTGTAGTGATGGAAGGGATGTATATCAAAACGAAGGAGAAGATTTACGAAAACATAACGCGGTTCTGGATAAAGATATTCTCTCTTATATTCGCGATGGGAGTGGCGACGGGCATAGTAATGGAATTCGAGTTCGGCACAAACTGGGCGACGTATTCGCGCTTTGTCGGTGACGTGTTCGGGAGCGCGCTCGCGGCGGAAGGGGTATTCGCTTTCTTTCTCGAATCTGGTTTTCTCGCAATACTGGTTTTCGGATGGAAGCGGGTGTCGCCGAAAATGCATTTCTTCTCGACTATAATGGTTTCATTCGGTTCGATGCTAAGCGCCGTTTGGATTGTCGTCGCTAATTCCTGGCAGCAGACACCTGCGGGATATCATCTGCAGAACAACAACGGCGTGATGCGCGCGGAAATCACGGACTTCTGGGCGATGGTATTCAATCCTTCTTCGGTTGACAGGCTGCTGCACACGCTTTCGGGAGCGTGGCTCGCGGGAGCGTTTCTTGTTCTGAGCGTATCGGCTTTTTACATACTCAGGAACAGGCATGTCGATTTCGGAAAGAAGTCAATGAAAATCGCGCTGTCGCTCGCAGTGTTTGCCTCGCTGTTTCAGTTGTTCACCGGGCATCAGAGCGCGGTAGGCATAAGCAAGACTCAGCCGGCAAAACTTGCCGCTTTTGAGGGACACTACGAAACGAAATCAGCGCCGCTCTACCTTTTCGGATGGGTGAATGACAGCGAGCAGAATGTAAAGTTCGGAATTGCCGTTCCCGGAATGCTTAGTTATCTCGTTTACGGTGATGTTCAGACGCCGCTGAAGGGACTGAATGAGTTTAAACCCGAGGACCGCCCGCCCGTGAATATAGTTTTCCAGTCGTATCATCTGATGGTTGCAATCGGGATGACCTTAATCGGGCTAAGTTTGCTTTCGTTAGCGCTTCTCCGCAAGGGGCGACTGTTCAAGTCACGGCTGATGCTGAAGATACTTGTCGTATCGGTACTTCTTCCGCAGGCGGCGAACCAGTTAGGATGGATATCGGCTGAGGTCGGACGTCAGCCGTGGATAGTTTATAACCTGCTGCGGACGAAAGACGCATTCTCGAAATCGGTAACGCCGGGTGAAGTAATGTTCTCTCTCATACTTTTCACGGTAATATACGCTCTGCTATTCGTGCTATTTCTTTTTCTCCTCGACAGGAAAATCAAGCACGGACCCGAAGAATCCGCGGACAGCGATTCGGTTTATTCAGAGCAGAGAATAATTTTTGAAAAAAACAAATAAGAAATATGGAATTGAATATAATCTGGTTCGGACTTATCGGAGTGCTTCTGACCGGATACGCGATACTCGACGGTTTCGATCTCGGAGTCGGCGCGCTTCACCTGCTCACCAAGACGGACGAAGAGCGGCGCATAACGCTTAACTCCATCGGACCCGTCTGGGACGGAAATGAAGTCTGGCTGGTGACGGGCGGCGGGGCGCTCTTCGCGGCGTTTCCCGACGTGTACGCGACCGTATTTTCGGGGTTTTATACCGCGTTCATGCTTTTGCTTTTCGTGCTGATATTCAGGGCGGTCGCGATAGAGTTCAGAAGCAAACAGGAAAGCCCGCGCTGGCGTTCGGCCTGGGACAAGGCTTTCAGCATATCGAGCATTGTAATCGCTTTGCTAATGGGAACGGCTCTAGGCAACATAATCGCGGGCATTCCGCTCGGAAGCGACAGGGAATTCGCGGGCACGTTCTTAGGACTACTCAACCCGTATTCGCTTCTCATCGGAATAACGACCGTCGCGCTCTTCATGATGCACGGCGCGATTTACCTCGTGATGAAGACTGAGGACGCGCTTCAGGAGAAGGCGCGTTCCTGGGTTAATAACACGATTATATTCTTTGTCATTTGTTTCGTAACGTCGACGATGACGACGCTGATTTATTATCCGTCGATGGCGGCGCATTTCAAGGAGTATCCGTATTTATTTTTAATAGCGATACTGAACATGCTGGCGATTGCGAACATACCGAGGGAAATTCACAAGGGCAGGGAGTTCAGGGCATTCTTATCATCCGCGTCAAGCATCGCGCTGCTTCTTGTACTGTTTGCAATCGGCATATTCCCGAACATAGTGGCTTCTATTCCGAATCCCGAAAACAGCCTGACCGTGTATAATGCCGCGTCTTCGCAGAAAACACTTATGGTGATGCTTATAATCGCAATAATCGGAATGCCTTTTGTTGTCGCTTACACGTACATAATACATAAAGTTTACAAGGGCAAGGTGAAACTTGACGAGACAAGTTACTGAC
>CAZOQR010000018.1:0-21718 GCA_964581915.1 uncultured Ignavibacteriaceae bacterium
GAGGAGTCCGATAACGGATTCGTCTATGTGCAGGATTTTAAACGAATAATCCGGCAGCAGGGGTATTATTATTCCGAAACCGAGGAGGTCTATGAATATAGTTAAGAATATTACGAGTAATGCTTTCCTGTCTGTCATATTTTACATTTCGCTTATTGGTATTGGACAGAACGATACAATGAAAATAAAGTATGCGAACCATCCCGCGGCCGTTCTGAATTTTCCGAGAGGCTCTTCAATATCGCTGCAGATAGGCGGGTGTTTGATTTTGATGACGAAGAAAATCAACAGCGCCCAGATGAGCCAGTTCAACGAACCAAGTTCAAGTTTAATATCTAACAAAGGAAGAAACCCTAAAATTCCAAACAGCACGAGCAGGTAAAAGACCGTATAAGAAATGAACTTCGATTTTTCCCCGAACATAGCGTAGGAAATGTGACCTCCGTCAAGTTGTCCGACAGGCATCATGTTGAGCGCGGTTATTAAAAGCCCGAACCAGCCGACGCACAGGAACGGATAGTGATATATTTCATTCATCGGCGGAATGAACAAACCGCTGTTCATCGAGAAAATTTTATCGAAGAGTAAAAATACGAGATTGTTGCCAAACGTGAGACCGGTCGTAGGTATTCCTGCGGACTGATACTCGGGATGTATTTTATAGATATAGTCAATCGAGGGAAGCGTGAGATACCCTATCAGGAGTATGACGACGGATGTTATCCATCCCGCTATGGGTCCCGAGACACCTATGTCAAAAAGAGATTTGCGGGACTGTGTTCTCGTTTTCATTTTGATTACCGCACCCATCGTTCCGAACGGGTTCAGAAAAAGAAACGGGAACGGAATGTAATACGGCAGCGTGACGTCAATCTTATGCAGCCGGGCAGCGAAATAATGTCCGAATTCGTGAGTGCTTATTACAAGCATCATCAAAACAGAATAGGTAATGCCGAGATTGAAATTTTCAAGTTGGTACGGGTCGTTATTGAGCCAACCGACGCCCGCTAATGTCATCGTAAAAAAAGTGATTATGAAAAGGAGAATGTTCATCAGAAACGAGAATCCGATTTTCGTTTTCTCCGGTGCGCTAACCATATTTTCCTCATCGTCAGTTATCCGATTGCCGTAGTTTTCCTGCATTAACAAAAATAAAGCAATGTGAATTAATATTCAATTTGAATAAGGACAAAATACGGATATAAATGACGGGAAAGCCGTGATATTGAATACACTATGATAAAATATCACCTTCATAAAACTGCTTGAAATACGGCAAATTTTATTATATTTTTACCTAGACTATCTTATTTCTGGAATCCTGATTTTTTACAATGCTGAAATCCAGTTTTAATTGAGTTACACTTCATTATTAGGGATCTTAATTAGCCGTTTTTATCGTTTTTAAATGATTAATGTCAGGAAATGAAGATATTACGATTTACAGTCATATTTGTTTTTTTCTTCGCCTATATCCAAAATTGTATCCCGCAAATTTATTCAATTCATCATTACTCCACGGAAGAAGGCGTTGCGACGAGGGGTGTCAAGGACGTTGTTCAGGACAAAACAGGAAGAATGTGGTTCTCAACGGGGCTTGGTGTCTCGATGTATGACGGTTACTCGTGGACAAACTACGGCAGCAAGGATAACGTATCGAGGCGCAGTTACACTCATATTGTCTGCGACGAGAAGGGAATTATCTGGGCGGCCCCTGATAATACATCCGGCAATATAATTTTTTACAGCAACAATAAGTGGGATAAACTCAAGGTTATAACGGAAACGATTGAGACAAGCAGCGAAATATCCGGGTTCGATATATATTACGAGGAGAATAGACCCGTTATATGCGTTACGACTTACGCCGGCGCCTATTTGTATGATGATAATAAATGGAGACTGTATACGGAATCTGACGGACTGAAGGACAATTTCATTTTTTCCGTTTGCGCTCGCGGCACCGAGTTCCTTCTGTCCACGGAAAAAGGCGTATCGGTAATATCGAAAGGAAAAATCGACAACAGCATCAACAATTCTCTCCCGACCGGATTCGGTCCCGTTTTAAAGATGACTCTCGAAAAAAGAAATGATGAGACGGAATCAAGATTATGGCTGCTTGGTTCGGAAAAAGTCGGTTATATAGAGGGCGGTCGTTTCAAGGAAATTAAAAACAATTTTACGCTTCCGATAAAAAAAGCGGGGGATAATTTTTTCCTGACACCTGACGGGGAGGAAACGGTTTATTTCGGCAATATCTGGCTCAGGTATTGCGTTAACATATATACGGGCGAGACTCATATCTTAAATACCGATAACGGATTTTCATCTGACGGAAACAATTCCGTTTATAAGGACAGGGAAGGCAAGATTTGGTTCGTGGGTTTCCGCGGCATCGACAAACTGAACACGATAGCGTTTCGAAATCATACAAAAATGAATATTCTTGCGGAAAATGAAGTATCTGCCATTAAGGAAATTTCGCCTAACGTTTTTGTAATCGGGCACAATTCAGGCATTTCAATTTCAAAGAACTATAATTTCCGTTACATAAAATTCGAAGAAGCGGATTATTCCAGTTCAATATACAGGGTTCTTGATCTGTACAGTGATTTACGCGGCAACGTATGGATTGCGGCGTCAAACAGAGGCGCGGGAAAGATAGACGAAAACGGTAATCTCGAGTGGTATAACATACCCGGCAATGAAAATATCTCTTCAGTATGCAGGAACGGAGCGGGGAATATTCTTTTCGCCGGATATCGGAATATATACGAACTGAAGAACGGGAACATTGAAAGGGTAGACTTCGATAAGAGCGGGACATTCGGTTTCCGGAAAATATTCTGCTTCGAAGATGATACCGTATGGGGCGCTGGAATGTACGGAATAATTAGAATTTCCGGCGGCAAATCCGTAATAATTAAAAACTCCGGTCTGGCAGCCGAAAAGAACAGTTTCTCGGTTTTCAAAGATGAAGACGGTAAAATTCTCGCGGGTACAGAAAACGGACTGTATTCAATCGTAAACGATTCGCTCGTTAAGTTCGTGTCGAAGGATTTTGAAATCAGCGATGCCGTTTTTGCCATTACGAAAGACAAAAAGAACGGATACTACTTTTTCGGAACGTCGGGTAATCTTGTAAGGTGGGACGGAAAGAGCGGCGTTAAAAAATACAATTCATACAACGGACTCGTCGAGGGAGAAATCAACAGGTCGGCGCTTTATCTTGATACAAGAAATAATCTCTGGGTAGGAACGGATGCCGGTCTCAGCAAATACATACCCGGGCTAGACTACGGCAAGGAATTTGTTCCCTCGCCGGAAATACTGTATATAGAAGATTTTTTAGGAAACAGGTATTCAGGAAAAGATGAAATTACACTTCGAAACGAAAACACATCGCTTATATTCAGTATTAGGGGAATCTCTTTCGTCGAGGAAAGACTGATGGAATACAGAATAAGACTCGAGGGTTACGACAAAGACTGGGTTATCATTCATCAGAACGACATTGGAAATATTGTGTATAAGAACCTCGAACCGGGTACGTATAAATTCAGAATGCAGGCAAGGAATTTTTCGGGAAAATGGAGCGAGGAAATATCGAGCGGAGAAATAACCGCGAAGGGCATGTTCTATAAGCAATGGTGGTTCATGCTCACGGTGCTGCTGATTATTATTTTCAATATTCTTTATGTTTACAAGCACATCCTGAGACGGAAATACACTAAATCCCTCGAAGCGAACGTCCGGCAAAGAACCGGCGAACTGTACGAATCGCAGGTGAAACTGAAGCACACTCTCGCGACGCTTGAAGATAAAGTTAAGGAGAGGACCGAAGAACTTTCTCTGAGCGAGTCAAAGTTCCGCTCGATAATCGAGCAGGCATCGGACGGAATCGTGATTTACGAAATGGATTCGAAAAAAGTGATTCTTACTAATCAGGCATACGCGGACATGCTCGGATATACGAAGGATGAAATGCTGAAACTGACGATTTATGATATCGTAGCGCACGATAGAGAAAGCATTGATTATTACATAAACGGCCTTGCCGTTCAGGACAATGTTTTTATAAGGGAAAGGTTCCACAGAAGGAGAAACGGTTCGCTTGTCCCTGTTGAAGTCAGCGTAAAAGCCGTTCAATTCCCTGAATCAAGAATGATGTGCGTTCTGGCAAGGGATATAAGCGAAAGACTTAAATCCCAGCACGAATTGAGACAATCCGAAGAGAAGTACAGAACCCTGATTGAGAATGCCGACGACATAATTCTTATGTTCGATGTTGATTTCAACATGATTCTTGCGAATAATAATTATTTCAAGTCTCTGGGTCTGGAAAAAAACCATTACCGCGGCATTGAGGAACTTCTTCATCCGGATGACGCGGGTATATTTAATAAAGCAAAAGAAAGCCTTCTGCGCAGCGGTAATAATCAGGCCGAATTCCGGCTTCGCAGGGCGGACGGAAAGTGGCTTTATTTTTCATCAAAGTCTATCGTTGTTCGTGACGGAGATAACATTCCCGCAAACGTGCTTTCGATTTTCAGGGATGTTACCGAAAAGAAAAATATTGAAAAGGCTCTTCACGAATCCGAGAAAAAATTCCGTGAACTTGTTGAACAAATGCCCGCGGCGGTTTATGAAACTGATACAAACGGTTTTATTACATTCGTGAATAAAACGGGTCTTGAAATGTTCGGTTACGGAGGCAACGGGAGTATTATCGGCAGATCACTGATGGATTTCGCGCCTCCTTCGGCGCGCGCCGAAGCGGCGGAAAAATTCAGCAGAACAATTTCGGGAGTGATTTCGGAGGGATACGAATTTCAGGGATACCGTAAAGACGGAACAAGCATACCCATTCACATCAACGCGGTGCCGTTGATGGAAGACGGCGTTTGCACTGGTGTAAGAGGCGTAGTGCTGGATATATCCGAAAAGATAGCGAGCAGGGATAAACTCGAAAAATACGCGGAAGAATTAAAAAAACTAAACGCCACAAAAGACAAATTCTTCTCGATTATCGCTCACGACCTGAGGGCTCCGTTCACGGGTTTCCTGGGACTTACCGAATTGCTATATCAGGAATCCGAGAGCATGCAGAGGGAAGAAGTTATAAATTACGCCCAGTTGATGAGGGAATCGGCGAAAAATCTTTTTGAACTTATTGAGAACCTGCTTCAGTGGGGAAGACTGCAAACCGGCGGGCTTATAATCAGGAAAAAAAGAGTTAATCTGTCCGCTTGTGTCGTGAACGCGATGAATCTCCTTCTCTATAATTACGAGAAAAAAGAAATTACTGTCGACAACAAGGTTGACCCCGATACGTTTGTTATCGGCGATAATCACATCCTTGTTTCCGTTCTGCAGAACTTTATCGCGAATGCGATAAAGTTTACTCGCAGAAAAGGCGCGATTGTAATAAGCGCGGAGAAGAGCGAAGGAAATGTGATTGTTTCCGTGAGGGATAACGGAGTCGGAATTAAACCTGATATGGTTGAGAAACTGTTCCGTCTGGACGCGCAAACGACAACCGCGGGCACTGAGAATGAAGCGGGAACCGGACTGGGGCTGATTATCTGCAAGGAAATGATTGAAAGACTCGGCGGCTATATTGAAATACAGAGCAAGGTTAACGAAGGCACCGCGGTTATATTCAGCATACCCGCGGCGGATTGAGTCAGATTTTTTTAGCCGGAAAAATATTTGCCGTATTTGATCTTATGCTCTATGCGGGTTTTCGAATCACCGGATGCGTATCGGCATTTTTCAATTAAATGAATTTGCAGCCTTATCGCATTACACAATTCTTCGGGCACATTATATTATATTTTTTGAAAAAGGATTTGCGTAAAATTGCTCAAATTACTTTTATGAGATTATTATACGGAATTTTCTTAATCCTGATTTGTCCTGTTTTCTCCGTCGCGCAGAGTTCGAATATTGACTACGCGAAATACGTTGACGTGTTCTCGGGGACGAAAAACATGGGACATACATACCCCGGCGCGACCGTTCCTTTCGGAATGGTTCAGTTAAGCCCCGAAACCGACACTGTCCGATTCGATAAAAACGGGAAGTATAACGAGGATGTTTATAAATACTGCTCGGGTTACCAGTACGGCGATAATACGATTGTCGGATTCACGCATACACATTTCAGCGGAACCGGGCATTCCGACCTCGGGGATTTTCTTCTAATGCCGACGACGGGCGAACTGAAACTCAATCCCGGAAATAAATACAATCCCGGAAGCGGTTACAGGTCATCATTCTCACACGGGAATGAGTCCGCGACGCCAGGATACTACAAAGTTTTACTTGAAGACTATAACATAACAGCGGAACTGACGGCTACTGAAAGAGCGGGATTTCATAAATATACATTTCCCGCGTCCGGCGAATCTCACATCATATTTGATTTAACTTACGGCATTTATAACTACGAGGGGAAAAACGTCTGGACTTTCGTCAGAGTAGAGAACGACACCCTTATAACCGGTTTCAAAATAACATCCGGCTGGGCAAGGACGCGGTTTATTTACTTCGCGATGATTTTGTCAAAGCCGATAAAGGATTACGGATTTAAGAGAGAAGACGGAACCGTTTACAGAGGATTCTGGAGAAAGTTCAATCAGGAAAAAAATTTTCCCGAAGCGGCGGGAAGGGAAATAAAGATGTTCATAAATTACGCTACGGAAAATAACGAAGAAATTAAAATTAAGTTCGGGATATCCGGAGTGAGTTCGGAAAACGCGCTCAGAAACGTTACCGAAGAAATAAAAGGATGGGATTTCGACGAGGTCAGGGAGAACGCAAGAGCGAAATGGAATGAAGAACTCGGCCGAATCAAAGCGGAAGCGCCCGAAGAGAGATTGAAAATGTTTTACACTTCCCTTTACCACTCATTTCTCGGTCCTACCATATACAACGACGTTAACGGTGATTACCGCGGTCTGGATATGAACGTTCACAACTCGAAGGAGTTTACCAACTATTCCACATTCTCGTTGTGGGATACGTACAGGGCGCTTCATCCGCTGCTCGCGTTCGTTCAGCAGAAACGCGCTGCGGATATGATAAACTCGATGCTTGCTCATTTCGAACAGAGTGTTCATAAAATGCTACCCGTCTGGTCCCATCAGGCGAACGAAAACTGGTGCATGATAGGTTATCACTCGGTATCTGTAATTGCCGACGCGATATCGAAAAAACTGAAAGGGTTCGATTACGAAAAAGGTCTTGACGCTATGGTAGTTACGTCGAACAGGGATTTCTTCGACGGTCTCGGGTACTATAAGAAATACGCATTCGTGCCTGAAGACCTGAGTACGAATTCGGCGTCAAAAACCCTTGAATATTCCTACGATGACTGGACTATAAGTAACACAGCCGGACTTCTCGGCAGGAAAGATATTGAGGACGCTTACAGGCTGAGAAGCGGTTATTACAAAAATCTTTTCGACGCTTCGACAGGATTCATAAGAGCGAAAAATTCGGACGGTTCCTGGAAAGCGCCGTTCGACCCGCTTAGCACTGTAAATCAGGGATACATCGAAGGCAACGCCTGGAATTATTCCTTGTATGTTCCGCACGATGCGGGAGGATACATAAAACTTCTTGGCGGCGACGCGGCGATCATATCAAAACTCGATTCTCTTTTTACGATGCACGTTGACGATAAATATTTTAAAGAATCAGAAGACGTTACGCGGGACGGGGTTATAGGAAATTACGTCCACGGCAACGAGCCGAGCCACCACATTCCTTATCTTTACACGTATGCGGGAGCACCGTGGAAAACACAGGAGAGAATATTTCAAATAATGAGCACGATGTACAGGAACGGACCCGACGGCTTATGCGGGAACGATGACTGCGGTCAGATGTCGGCGTGGTACGTTTTCAGCGCGCTTGGCTTCTATCCCGTTTGTCCCGGAACAGGCGAATACGTATTCGGCGCTCCGTTTTTGAGCAGGGCGGTAATTAATCTCGGGAACGGGAATTCGCTGACGATTGAAGCGGAAAATATTTCCGATAAGAACATATACGTTAAGGAGATATTTCTGAACGGGACTAAAGTTGAAAAATGCTTCATCAGACACGACGATTTATTGAAAGGCGGTGTTTTAAAATATGTGATGTCGTCAAGACCCGATAAAGAAAGAGGCAGGAGGGTCGAAGACAGACCGTATTCGATGAGCGGATATTAAGAAAAGAAAAAATATAAACTTTAATTTCAAATCGTGTTTTGATAAATTTGATTTAATGCGGCATTGACCGCGTATAATCAGTAAAGAAGAAAACAATTAATACTAACAATACAGATACAGGCGCTGCTCAGAAAAGCAAAGCGCCCCTTTCAGGAATCCATCCCGTCTTGTTCGTTCTGCTCGTGCTATTCGTGGTTTTCGTCACTTATCAGATTATAGGCGGAATTCTCAGCCTGTTCGTGCTTGGCGATGACCTGAAAAACTTTTCGGGAAATGTAACTCTCGCGCGGGTGCTGATTACATTTTCGCAGTTCATGTTTATTCTCGCGCCCGTGCTTATATTAAGTCTTATGCAGGGCAACAAGGCGAAGGACGCGTTCCGTCTCAGAACTCCCAGGTCAAAACCTTTCTGGCTCGGAATGCTCGGTATCATTGTTATTCAGCCGCTCATACAGTCGTACATGTACATTCAGAATAAAATTCTCTTTTCTCTTCCATTCGGAACCGATGCTCTGAAGGCGGTTAAAGATTTTATGGACGCGCTTGAATCCGCGACGTTGAATCTGGTCGCGGCTCAAAGCGCGGCGGAATTCGCGGTTGTCGTAATTGTTATCGCTGTAACTCCCGCGGTTTGCGAGGAATTCCTTTTCCGCGGTCTGATATTCAGGAATTTCGAAAGGGCGATGCCGGCGGGAAAATCGATATTCCTGACGGGTTTCATATTCGCGATATTCCATTTTCATCCGTTCAATCTGGTTCCGCTGATTCTGCTTGGATTTTTTCTTACTTACACGGTCTATTATTCGGGCAGCATAATCACGGGAGTGCTTCTGCACTTTGTAAATAATTTTCTGTCCGCATTCCTGGTTTTCAGGTACGGGCGTGAAGGTTTCGACAAGCCTGACGAACCGTTATCCGCGAATCTCGGGCTTATTATCGCGGGAATCGTTTCTCTATTTATTTTCATCGGACTGCTTTACGCGATTAAGAGCACGTCGGATGAAAAGAAAAATAAAATTATCGTAAATGTCTAATACGGCAACGAGAATACTGGTAGGAGTTATTGCAATACCGTTAATACTTTTGATAGCGCGCTACGGCGGCTATCCGTTCTTTGTATTCTGCATTCTTCTTGAGGCGCTGTGTTTTTATGAACTGCTGAGAATGTCCGCGAAGAAGGGTTATGAAACTTTAATTTATCTTAACGTCTTTCTTTCCGCGTCATTGTTCACGCTGTTCCTGTTCAGAAAGGATTTGATCGCTTACGGTATTCCTGTTCTCATTCTTTTACTATTTGCCGTCGAGCATTTCAGAGGAGAGAAAAGGAATGTTCGCAATCCTCTTATTGTGATATTCGGTTTCGTTTACATCACGCTTCCTTTCGGGCTGCTGTACGAACTGGGCAGGAATTACATTCTTGTTTACTATCTGCTCGCTTTAATCTGGGCGTGCGACAGTTTCGCTTTCTTCGGAGGAAAGTTGTTCGGGAAGCATAAACTTACAAGCATAAGCCCCAAGAAGACGGTTGAGGGCTCCGCTTCTGGATTTGTATTTACGGTGATTGTATCGGTTATATTTCATCTGATATTTCCTGACGAAATAACCCTGACCGACAGCCTCGTTATTGGCGTTCTGGTCGGAATACTGGCGCAGGTGGGGGATTTGATAGAGTCGTTTCTTAAAAGATACGCGGGAGTAAAGGATTCGTCCAACATAATTCCCGGGCACGGCGGAATTCTCGACAGGTTCGACAGTCTGATATTCTGTCTTCCCGCTGTACATGTTTATTTTTATTTTTTCAAGATATTTATAAATTAACTTGAATTGTTAATCGGAATTTTTATTTTTGTAGTTATTACACGGATACATCAGAATGAGCGATAAAAAAAGAAATAGTAAAAAGAAGAAACCGAAAAAGGAAGATGAAATCCTGTTGCCCGACGATTCCGATACAGTCGAAGACAGGACGGAAGACGTTGAAGAGGAATTCGACGAAGATGAATTCATCAATCACGTTTCGGAACTGAATACAGGGCGCAAGAAAGTCAAACTCAAGACTGTTTATCAGGTTCTGGGCGGTCCCGCGAAATTCATTTCCGTTAAATCGAACGGCAAAGTCTCCAAACAGTTGTACAATGAACTTTTAGCCTCGCTCGAGGAAAAAGGCATAATGGTTCATTTCAAACTCGATTATTCAATTGAAGAAAAATTCAGGTTCATCACCGAAGAGATATTCAACGAGGGAGTGGAGGATCTTGGTAAAAAAAATCACATTAATTTTATTTACGAAGATTTTCATCCCGAGAAACTTGCGGAAGACGATGAAGACGACGGCTTTATTGAATAATAAATTCATATGGTACTTCTTAACAGCAACAAAGGCGGGTTAGGCTCGCCGGCTGCGGACTTCAGCCTTAAAGGAGTCGATAATAAAGTGTATACTCTTTCCGCGTTTGAGGAGAAGAAAATTCTCGTCATTATCTTCATGTGCAACCATTGCCCTTACGTTAAGGGCGTCATCGGCAGATTCATAGATTTTCAGAGCGCGTATTCGGATAAAGGCGTGCAGGTAGTAGGCATCAGTCCGAACGACGCCGCGGCTTATCCCGAGGATTCGTTCGACAACATGATAAAGTTCAGCCGCGAGCGAGAGATGAATTTTCCCTATTTATACGACGAGTCACAGCGGACGGCGAAGCAATACGAAGCGGTCTGCACTCCCGATATTTACGTTTATGACGAAAGCAGGCTGCTAAAATACAGAGGCAGGCTGGATGACAACTGGCAGGACGAGGCAGGAGTGAAATCACGCGACCTGGAAGCCGCAGTAGACGCTTTGCTCGCGGGAAAGGATATTGAGTTCGAGCAGATTCCTTCGATGGGCTGCTCCATTAAATGGAAAAACCAATAATATATATATGCCAAAATTAGTAATAGTCAGACACGGACAATCCCAGTGGAATCTTGAAAACAGGTTCACCGGATGGATAGACATAGACCTTTCACCCAAAGGCGTTGAGGAGGCAAAGAGCGCGGGGAAAAAACTCGTAGGTTATAAATTCGACAAGGCATTTACATCGGCGCTGACGAGGGCGCAAAGAACACTGGATATAATTCTCGAGGAAATTGACCAGAAAAGCATTCCCGTCGAAAAGGACAAAGCGCTGAACGAAAGGATGTACGGCGACCTGCAGGGACTTAACAAGGACGAGACGAGACAGAAATTCGGCGCGGAACAGGTGCACATATGGAGAAGAAGTTACGACGTCGCGCCTCCGAACGGCGAAAGCCTCAAGGATACGGCCGCCAGAGTGATGCCTTACTGGAACGAGAAAATTGTTCCCGAACTCACGGACGGGAAATCAATTCTGATAGCGGCACACGGAAACAGCCTCAGGGCTCTCGTTATGCATCTCGAGAACCTGTCTAAAGAGGAAATATTACAGACAGAAATTCCGACGGGAGTTCCGAAAGTTTACGAACTGACCGCCGACCTGAAGATTGTCGAAACGAAATACCTCTGATTTGAAAAAGTACAGGGTTACAAATATTGTATTCGACCTCGGCAACACGCTTGTCTTCTTTGACCATTCGTATTTCTTTAACGGACTCGCCGAAAGGGAAAAAAAGTTCAGCGCCGCGGGATTTAAAAGATACATCATCAGGAACAAACTCGACATAAAACTTCTGACGGGCAGAATGAGCCACAGAGAATTTTTCAGGAAACTCAAAAAGAAATTCGACCTTAGAATCGGATATTCGGACTTCATTTATTTTTATTCCGACGTGTTCTGGGAAAATCCCGCGATGAAAAGGCTTCTTGAAAAGATTTCACGCATTAAGAAATATAAACTTTTCCTTCTTTCGAATACAGATTCGCCTCACATGAGTTTCATCGATAAAAATTTCCCCTACGTCAGGATTCTTAACAAGCGTGTCCTGTCGTACAAGGTGCACATGTACAAGCCGCAGAAGAAAATATTCAGGTATCTGCTCGAGAAGCATAAGTTGAAACCAGACAACACCGTGTTGATTGACGATGTAAAGGATAACATAAAAGCGGCGGCGTCTGTTGGAATGCATACTATACACTACGTTACCCACAAAAAATTCATGAGCGAGTTCTCGAAAATCCTGAAACTGAAATAGTTTTTCAAAGTCGATTTTGAAAAGCAGGGATGCAGTTGCATCCCTGCTTTTTTAATTTCATTTCATTCTGTCCTTCAGACTCTGCGGAAGCGCGTCTTTGTGAATCGTATAGTTCATCATTTTCAGTTTTATGTAGTCGTCGCTGTAATAGTAATAACCGCGCGGTTCTACGTTCTTCGAGCCGGCTCCCGAATCCTTTATAAGAAACCAGTCCTTGCCGTTTTTCGTCGTCATGCCGAGAAGATGAATTCCGTGGTCGTCGGTTGTGGTCTGGTTCGTGAATCTGAACTGGCGCGCGTATTCGTCGATGTAATCGGAAGGGATGTCGAAAGTAGGAATCATCGCGACCTTGTTCCAGGAATCGATACCCGGCTCGGAAACGTCGCCTCCGATTGAAATCGTGTATCCGTTCTTCACGGCGTTCCTGAGAACGCTCATGAACTCATCGAGCGGAATGTTAAAATATTCGGCGCTCTTCCACCAGTTGTCGGGCACTTCGTATTCCACGAATTTATCATAAGGCTGCTGCATGTACGAAAGAATCTCGACGTAGTCATCGGGATTTAGGGCAATTACGTTTTTAAAGTATTCTTTCGGCGTCATATCGTCTCCGTCAACCTTGAAATTTTCCGGAGGAGTTCCGAGATGGAAGTTCAGAATGGACTTTATTGTCGAGACAACCTCGTTTTCGTTCCAGTTGTTCGCGTCCTTAATTCCTTTAAGGTATGACTGCATTTCGTTTATTAACTTTCTGTGGTCGTGAACAGACTGTCCGGGAAGAAGTCCCGAATAAGCGTCAAGAGGCATCGCCCCGTACTCCTTCCATATTTTCAGCACGGCGTTTGCTTCCGAGCCTTCCGCGAAAACGGAATTGCCCCTTTCGCGGACGAACCGTCTTGCCTTTTCAACGTATTCGCAGTAAACCGTGTACAGCGGTGATATCTTTATTTTTCTGTTGTGCACCCTGAACACTTCCGTTTCAAAATATGAAGTCGTTGAAAAAGACCAGCAAGTACCCGTAAGACCCTGCGACACGGGCTCGTTATGCCAGGCGTAAGTGAATTCCGAAAGCGTCTTCGGCAAATCAATACCGGTGAAATCGACCTTGAAATTTTTCGCCGTTGTCTTTTGCTTCGCTGCGTACCTGTCCGCTTCGGCTGATATTTCCTTGTAGTAACCGTCTTTGGGTTCGGTAAATACCGCTTTATTCTTTTCCTGTCCCTGAGCGGCTAACGATATCAATAATAACGTGATGAGAGAAATGAGATAGAACTTTTTCATATTTATATTGCTTTAAATTTTGCTAATTTCCATAAATTATTATTTCCTCCGTTTAAATAATATATAAATTATATTCTTATGCGACGTCTTTTTTTTACTGTTATCCTTGTATCATATCTTGCGTATCTGCCGGAATTGTTTTCCCAGAGCATTTTCGAACCGAATAAGATAGGATACACGACCGCGAAACAACGGCTCGAAAGTTTTGAAAAACGCAAATATCAGGAAGAATTTTCCCTCGTCGGTAACGTTCCGTTCAAATCAATCGGACCGAGCGTTATGAGCGGAAGAGTTGTTGACATTGAGGTTTCGCCCGAAGACCCGACGATATTCTATGCCGCGTATGCCTCTGGAGGGATATGGAAAACCACAAACAACGGAACAACTTTCTTCCCGATTTTCGACGACCAGGCTTGCATGACTGTCGGCGATATCGCCGTGGACTGGAAAAGAAAAATTGTATACGCGGGAACGGGTGAGAACAATTCAAGCAGGTCGAGTTACGCCGGGACCGGTATCTATAAAACAACAAACGACGGCAAGGAATGGACAAACATCGGACTTGAAGAGACTCACAGAATCGGCCGCATTGTTATCTCTCCTGAAAATCCTGAAGTGATTTTCGTTTCGGCGCTCGGTCATCTGTACTCGTCAAATACGGAAAGGGGAGTTTATAAATCAACAGACGGAGGAGATAACTGGAAGAATGTATTGTATGTAAACGACGTGACGGGAGCGATAGACCTCGTGATGAATTCCGCCAATACAGGAATGATTCTGGCGGCGATGTGGGAAAAAGAAAGGCGCGCCTGGGATTTCAGGGAATCGGGTAAGAATTCGGGAATATACAGGAGCACGGACAACGGAGAGACCTGGACAAAGATGGAAAACTGCGGACTGCCCGACGGAGACGGCTTCGGCAGAACGGGACTTGACGCGGGAACGGACAAACCTGATTGCGTTTACGCTCTGATTGACAATAACAATCCCGTGACCGTAGAGAAAAAGAAAGAGGAAAAAATCACGCTCGATATGTTAAGAACAATCTCAGCGGAGAAATTTCTTAAACTGCCCGAAAAAGATATAGAATCTTTTCTTAAGACAAACGATTTTCCTAAAGAGTATGATGCCGGGTACGTAACCGGTAAAATCAAGTCGGGTGAACTGAAACCCGTATCACTCGTCGAATATCTCGAGGACGCCAACAGCAGGCTATTCAACGCCGAAATTCACGGCGCTGAAGTATACCGCTCGGATGACTTTGGTTTGTCCTGGAAGAAAACTCACGACATGCCGCTCGACGGGATGTTTTATACTTACGGTTATTACTTCGCGAACATAAGGGTATCTCCCTTCAATTCGGAAAAGATTTACCTGCTCGGCGTTCCATTGATTAAATCGGAAGACGGAGGCAAAACATTTGAATCAATTCACGGCGAGAACGTTCACGCCGACCATCACGCTTTATGGATTAATCCGTCACGCAAAGGTCATCTCATAAACGGAAATGACGGCGGTCTTAACATGTCGTACGACGACGGGCAGACCTGGACGAAACTGAATTCGCCGTCAGTCGGGCAGTTTTATTCCGTTAATCACGATTTATCAAATCCTTTTAATGTTTACGGTGGTCTGCAGGACAACGGCGTCTGGTACGGACCGTTTAACAACGTCGAGAATTTTGACTGGCATAACTACGGTCAGTATCCTTTTAAAAGCGTAATGGGCGGAGACGGAATGCAGGTTGCCGTCGATACAAGGGGTAATGATGTAATTTACACGGGTTATCAGTTCGGCAATTATTACAGGATTTCAAAATCGACAATGCAATATAAGTACATAACCCCGAAACACAAACTCGGAGAGCGTCCGTACAGATTTAACTGGCAGAGCCCGATAATGCTTTCTCCTCATAACCCGGATGTTGTTTATCTCGGCTCGAACAGGTTACACAAGTCGGTAAACAAAGGCGATAGTTTCGAAACAATTTCAGGCGATTTAACGAACAAGGGAAAGGCAGGTAACGTCGCGTACGGAACTCTCACTGCAATCAGCGAATCGCCTCTGAAAGAAGGACTGATTTATACCGGCAGCGACGACGGTTTTGCATATGTAACGAAGAACAGCGGAAGGAAGTGGGAAAAAATCACTGCAAATCTTCCGCAGGATTTATGGGTGAGCAGGATAATCGCATCCGCTTTCGATGAGGGGACCGTGTACTTGACTCTTAACGGATACAGGTGGGACAATTTTGAATCTCACGTTTATAAGTCGGTGAACTACGGTAAAAACTGGACAAGAATCGGTACGAATCTTCCGCTTGAACCCGTTAACGTAATAAGAGAAGACCCCGTCAGGAAAAATATTTTGTATGTCGGTACGGACGCCGGAATATACGCTTCGATTGACGGCGGAAATAATTTTATGGTCATGAAAAATCTGCCGAACGTTCCTGTTCACGACCTTACAATCCATCCTTCGCAGGGAATAATGGTAGCCGGGACTCACGGCAGGTCGATTTACACTGCCGACATTAATTATATACGAAGCCTTGGTGCGGACGTTTTGTCGTCGAAACTTCATCTATTCGACATCGGGCAAATTGATTTCTCCGAAGGCTGGGGCAGACGGAACTTTGACTGGAAGTATAATACACCGGAGCCCGCATCCATAAACTTTTTTTCAAACGGGATTTATGATTTCAGATTAGAGATATTAATGAACGATTCGATTCGTGTTCTGGATACGGCTTTCAGAAGCAGCGCCGGTCTGAATTATTTCCGGTACGATTTGACAGTCGGGGGAAATCTTTCGGAGGCATATACCGGTTATATTAAAGGCAGATACGGAATGACCCTGTCCGCTTCCGATAACGGCAAGGTCTATATCACTGAAGGCAAATATACTCTTCGGATACTGGGCGGAGGCGCATTTAAGACGAAAGTCCTTGAGGTCGCGATGAAGAAGGAGTCCGGAAATGCTGAAAACAAAGGGGTTCCAAGGCCAAAGGAATGAGTAGAAAAACCCGATTAGGCGGGATTCAATGCTGAAAACGGTTTCAAGAGACGGACGGTTTTTGATATAAAATTAATTATTGCTTTTTTATTAATTCAATGGTATTTTAAGTTGTTATCAACTAAACCTTTAAAATTAAATATTATGAACAAAGAACAACTCATTGACAAATTGGCCGGTGATGCAAAAATCACAAAAGTTGCCGCGAAAGCCGTTCTTGACTCCTTCATGGAAGCGGTTAAAAAAGCATTAAAGAAGGGCGATAAAGTTGGTCTTGTCGGTTTCGGAACTTTCTCAACGGGTAAGAGAAAAGCAAGAACCGGAAGAAATCCTCAGACGGGAGCCACGATTAAAATTGCTGCTAAGAAAACCATAAAGTTCAAAGCGGGTAAGGAATTCAGCGAATACATTAACGGCAAGAAGTAATTTTAATTCAAATAGTTTTCAATGGGTTGTTCGAAAAGGGCAGCCCTTTTTTATTTAACTACCGCGAACTTGCCCGTCTTTTCTTCGACGCTCTGCCCCGCGGAATTCTTACCTTCGGCTTTGAATATGTAAACACCCGACGGCAGTTCGCCGCCGCGCGAGTCCTTCACGTCCCATTCGATTCCGCCGTTTTCTCCCGTGGTCTTCAGTTCCTTTATGAACTCTCCCGTAATTGTGTATACTCTTATTACGGCTGTCTTTGTCAGATTAGCGAACGTGATTTTTTTATTCAGGGATTTAGAATGGTTGTAAGGATTCGGATAAACCACGACACCCGAGAGGTCCTCCTTCACGAACGTGAGACTGAATACGCTGCCGCTGCCCTGCGTGATTTTAACTCCGTTCTCGGAATAAATTCCGCTTACCCTGAGAAAATACGTCCTGCCGCTTGCGCCTACGTTCGTCCCGCTTAAAAGCAGGTAAAGAATGTTCTTCTTCGAATCATCGCGCCTTACGGAAACTACATTTATGCCGAACGGCTCGAAAGAGTAATTTGAAGCGTTGAATGCGGTGACCGTGTCCGTGCTAAGGTTGAACTCAGTCTTGAGCGTTGACGGCTGCATCAACGATACCGACGTGATGTAAAAAGATACGGAGTCCATCCGGCTGACGGAGAATGACAACTCATTTGTATCAGCGGGGGAATTGTAATAATCCTTCAGCCCTTTTGTTCTTATTGAATACACACCGTTTTCGAGCAACGGACTGAATGACAGTACATACGCATAAGGGTTTTTTACGCCGACGGAAGAAGGAATAATGTTCCCGTTTACTTTGAAAGCGCTTATCTCCGGAATCGCGAGGGGTATTTTTTCCGAAAATGTCAGCGACAACAAGCCGTCCGCGAATGAAGCGTTCGTCAGCCGGGATTTATTGTGCACGTATATCCTTACTGATTCGGAAAGTCTGCTTTCTCTTACAGGACTTGACAGCGACACAGCCGACAACCGGTAATAGTAATCCCGCCTGTTCGTCACGTTGGCGTCCGTGTACGTGTTCGCAGAGGCGGAGTCATAAAGCGAGTAGCCCGTCGTATCGCTGTCCGCCCTGTACACTTTATAATAATCCGCGTTTATCACGGGTGAAAAGTTCAGCGCTGTTCTGTTTGAATCGGGGCTGTAACCCGAAATGTTCACGGGCGTCGCGGGTCCGCTGAACTGAATATCCTTTTCAATGAAGACGAGCGAATCTTTATTGTTGATTCCAATTTCCTTAATTCCGTTGTTGTCAAAATCAAAAATGACAGAATTGTACGAACTGTAGTCCCCCGAATAGTAAACAGGCTTGTATGAAGAACCGTCGAATTTTATAGCGTAAAAATTTTTGTCGAAGTTCACGAGTATCTCGTCCCTGTCGTCATTGTCTATGTCTCCCGCCCTGCAGAAACCGTCGCCCGAATAATTGTTGTAAAATTCAAGCGCTGTTTCCGTGTACTGGTTGTTCGCGTACCTGTAGATGAAAAGAATGAAGAGGTTTAACCCTGTTTTGGAATCGGAATTGAAACCTGCCGCGAATTCCTTTTTGCCGTCTCCGTCAAAGTCTCCGTCAGCAAGATTCTCTCCCTTCATCACGAGCGACGGGAGGTCTGAACTGAACACTCTCGCGTAACTGCTGCCCGTACCGTGCTCATAAATATTAAGAGCCGAATTCTGTCCGCCGGTATTATCAGGGTAGTTATTCGTAAAAACTATTTCGGTCTTGCCGTTATTGTTGTAATCGCCCGTCAGAGCGCTCTGTGAATTCGCGTACGGGCTGTTCGAAGCGGGATAGTAGGGAAGCATCGCGAATTGAGAAAAACCGTTAGCCGACTTCATAATTATAAGACCCTGTTTGCCGAACCCGAGAATTTCATACGTCCCATCCTCATCAACGTCAGCGAATTTCGACGACCAGAAATCGTCCGCCGAACCGTTCTCCCAGATTTTCAAAGAAGGCAGTTGCCCCTGAGCGGGCGATTCATAAAGAGCGCCGTTTCTTTGAACCGACGTCAGCAGTTCGAACTTACCGTCGGAGTTTAAATCCGCCGCGTCCCTCGAGACGCTGCTGCCAATCCACGATGAAGGCGAGATTTTAGTGAAAGTGTTCGATGTAAAATTGTACGCTTCCGCGAGAAGCCCGTCCTTTATTCTGTTCGTGAAAAGCGTCTTCGCACCGCTTCCCGACAGCGGGACGACAGTGTTGCAAACCTGACTCTGCGGGAGGCTGTAGGTTTTTTTAATAAAACCGTACGGCTCGATTTGCCCCTTTGCTGTAAATTCAAACGCGGGATTGCCAAGCGTAACGCTCTTTCCGTTCCTTGATATTATTTCGATGTAATATTCGTACTGCGCGCCTGTCTGAAGCGCCGAGTGTTTCAGATAGGCAAAATGCTCCTGCTTGAAAAATCCGAGATTGCCTTCGTCAGCGTAGATTATTCCGTACGGTTCACCCGAATTCTTTTTCCTGTAATGAACAATGCCGATAGTCGGCGCGTCAGAAACAAACCTGATTCTTTCAGCGAACGAACCCTTGAAGATAATATCCTTGCTGTCATAAGCCTCGAGGACCGGCGCGGCATTGCCTTTGTTTATAACCGTTCTGTGCTCTATTGTTCTGCCGTTGTTCGTGTTTATCGCGAGAGTTAATGTCAGCGCCGTGTCGGGTATGCCGTTTGTTTTCCAGAAGGCGACTGTATCCCTTACGGTCTGCGCCGATGAACTGAAAATCAAATTCATCGAAGCGGGATTCATACCGATTCCGTATGATATGCTGTAAGAGCGGAAGAACGATGAAGCCGCCGTAATGAAGAGCGGAACCGTGTCTTTCGTTACCGCGAAATTGAGGTACGGAGAAAAAATTCTTGCCGCCGAAGGGTTCGAAGAATTCGCGAACGATGTTTCGCAGTTCAGCATTCCCGACGAGTAAAAATAATCCCATCCGCTTTGTCCCGTGAAATATCTCGTCGATGAAACGAGTATTCCGCGGATTTCCTCGTTAGTGAGATTCGGGTTTTTCGCCTTAAGCACTGCCGACATTGCCGAAACAATCGGAGCGGAGAATGACGTGCCGTTCGAATACTGATAGTTGCCGCCGAATTCCGCGCTGCCGAGCCCCGTTCTTGACGCTGACAAAATGTTTACGCCCGGCGCGAAAATGTCAACCGTCTGTCCGTAAGCGGAGAATGTCGCTTTCCTGTCGAATTCGTCGGTCGCGCCCGCGGATATTACCTCGTCGAATGACGAAGGATAATGAAGCGCGTCTGAGTTGTCGTTTCCAGCGGAACTCACCATCGTAACATTCTTCGCGTAAGCGAATGAGATAACGTCTTTCAAAAGATTGCTGTGAACGTAATCGCCGAAACTGAAATTCAAAACCTTCGCGCCCTGCAGAACTCCGTAGAGAATCGCCGACGCTATGTTGTCCTCATAGCCCTGTCCCTGCGCGTTAAAGCACTTCATCACGAGGCACTTGCTGTAAGGCGCTGCGGGAGTGATGCCTGCCGCGTTGTTGTAACCCGCCGAAATGACTGATGCTACGGACGTACCGTGCGAAACAAGATTGTCGTCTGACGGATTGTTGTCGTTTCCGATGAAATTCCACCCGCGCCAGTCGTCAACGAAGCCGTTGACGTCGTCGTCGATGCCGTTCGATTCCTTTCCGTTTCCCGACTCGCCGGGATTGAGGTAAAAACTCTGAAGCATATCGGGATGGAGAAAATCCAATCCCGAATCAATCACGCCGACAACGACTCCCGTCGCGTCGGCGGCGCCGTAAAGCGGAAGCATTCCCGCCGCGTTCAGATAATACTGATTCCGGAAATAAGTGTCGTTCGGGGTGAATGCCGCGGATTCAAGTTTGCAAACTTTTATTCTTTCGGCGTATTCGACGTGCCTGTTCGCCGTCAGTTCTCTGATTAATTCATTCGCCGACTGCTCGCGAACCTGCGAAACAAAAATTCTGTCGAGCGCGAAACCGGAATTGTCTTTGCCGCTCAAACGCGGAATGAATCTTGAGAGAAACTGCTCGGAGCGGCTGCCGCCGTATTTATTCAATGCCTTAACAGGAGAATCCGCCGAAGCGGTATTCGACTTAACGTCATTGAACACGCTTTGCGGCGCGTTTTTCTTCAATTTAAAAACCACCTTTACGGTCTGGGCGCGCAGAGTGTTGAAAAAAATCAGCAGTGGCAATATGAAGAGCAAACGTCGCATATTCACATAAATATAATTTTAAATATCCGTAAGAAATAGTTGAAATTTCGCGTCCGGATTCTTCAATTGCCATTACATTCTCATTGTCAATCCGTTAGTGTTGTCATATCGCCGGAAAGAGAGGGAGGGAAATTGTCGGGCGTCGTGTGTTCCGCGCCGACCTTCCGCTTTTCGCCTGACGAAATTTGTTTCACGCCGGAAACCCGGAGCGGTACCGCCCGCGTTCTCAGGGGAATGTTTCCCGCTTCGGGGGAATGTCTCCGGACTTCTGGGGAATGTTTCCGGGCTTCAGGGGAATGTTTCCGGTTCCTAGGGGAATGTCTCCGGTGTTCTGGGGCATGTGTTCGACGGGTGATGAATATCCGTCTGGTTGGGGGC
>CAZOQR010000019.1:0-13302 GCA_964581915.1 uncultured Ignavibacteriaceae bacterium
CTCTTTATGATATTCAACAGACCGGATACGACTTACGAGGTCTTTGAATCCATCAGGAAAATAAAGCCGAAGAAACTGTTCGTGTCGGCTGATGGTCCCCGCGCCGGCAAGCCGGGCGAGGACGAAAAATGCAGGCTCACGCGCGACGTAATTAAAAAAATCGACTGGGACTGCGAACTGCATACGAACTTCAGCGAATCAAACCTCGGATGCAAACGGGGTGTCACGAAAGGCATAAACTGGTTCTTCGATAACGTTGAAGAGGGAATCATTCTCGAGGACGACTGCTTCGCGGATGAATCGTTCTTCCGTCTTTGCTCCGAACTTCTCGAAAAATACCGCGGCAATGACAGGGTCATGCACATTGGCGGCGTTAACTTTCAGGACGGAGTGAAGCGCGGTGACGCGTCATATTATTTTTCGAGATTCTGCCACGTGTGGGGCTGGGCAACCTGGAAAAGAGCGTGGTCGAAATACGACGCGGCGATGAAAAATTTCAGCGGAGAGAAATACGACTCCGATATCGGCGGAATAATTCCCGATAAAGAAATACGCGGTCATTACAGGAAGTATTTTGAACTCGTCAAGAACAACCAACTCGATACCTGGGACTATCAGTGGGTATGGACTGTCTGGTCGAATGACGGTCTGAGCGTGATACCGAACGTGAACCTCGTCAGGAACATAGGCTTCGGCGAAGAGGCTACGCACACCACGGACACTTCAAGCAGCCTTTCGGAAATCGCGACGGGAAACATTTCGAATATAGTTCATCCGGAAGAAACCGAAGCGGATTATGAGGCGGATAAATACACCTATTACAAGAAAATGAAAAAAAGCAAGTTGTCAAAACTGCTTGGTCTCGCGGGTAAAATATTCAATAAATGATGAGAGTTCTATTTGACAATGAAATATTCCTGATTCAGAAATACGGCGGGGCGACGCGCTATTTTTATGAACTCATAAGACGCCTGCCCGCGAATGATGTCGCCGTTCTGCTTTATATGGGAAAGTTCATAAACGAATACGGTCTCGAGAATCACGCGAAAAACTTCGCCGTCTTCAGCGGCAGAAAAATCAAGAGCATCCCTAAAACCAAACTCATATCAAGAATTATTCAGAAACCGCTCTTCGAAAAGTTCGCCGCCAGACAGGACTTCGACCTGCTTCATCAGACTTATTTTAACGACATTAGTGTTCCGAAAAAATTCAAAAGAATAATAACTCTACACGATTTCACTCACGAAAAACTCGGTGAAAACTTTTCAGGTCTTGATAAGACTGTCGAGCAAAAAAAGAAAGCGATTGAGAAAGCCGACGGCATCATCTGCGTGTCGGAATCCACGAAGAACGACCTGAACTCAATGTATGACACTACCGGAAAAAAAATCAGGGTCGTTTATCACGGAAATTCGCTGAGGTATGAAAACCCGGGAAAGCCGATAGTCGGGCGTCCTTATCTGCTGTACGTAGGCGACAGGCGCGCTTACAAGAATTTCGCAATTCTGATTAAATCGTTTTCAGCCAACGGGAATCTGCGCGATAATTACGCTCTGGTTTGCTGCGGTGGAGGACCTTTCACGAAAAAGGAAAAAGAGGAAATCGACTCGCTCGGGCTCGGCAGCAATTTCATGCAGACAGAGGCTTACGACGTGAAAATCGCGAACCTTTACCGTTATGCTTCGGCTTTCATCTTCACGTCAAAGTATGAAGGGTTCGGAATCCCGATTATTGAGGCTATGTACAACAGATGCCCCGTCTTAGCGTCCAACGTCAGTTCGCTTCCCGAAGTCGGCGCGGACGCCGCGCTGTACTTCAATCCCGATTCCCCGGAAGACCTGAACGATAAACTGACGATGCTTCTCACGGACAAGGAACTTAAAGAGCGCCTCATCTCGAAAGGAATCGAGCGCGAGAAATTTTTCTCCTGGGATAAATGCGCAGCCGAAACGAAAGATTTTTACTCGGATGTTCTCGGTTCCTGAACCGCCTATTTGGTTAAAAAAATATTATAATATTCGTTAACTTGCCATATTCAAATTATTTTTGTCTGAATATCCTTTAATATCGGTTATTACGGTTGTATTCAACAACCGCGAAAATTTCAGGAGAACCCTCGAATGCGTGCGCAATCTTGAGTATCCCGCTCTCGAGTACGTTGTTGTTGACGGCGGCTCGACTGACGGAACGCCGGATATTATAAAGCAGAACGCCGGATTCATTTCGAAGTACGTTAGCGAAGAAGACGGAGGGATTTACGACGCGATGAACAAGGGTTTGAAACTCGCTTCCGGCGATTATGTCTGGTTCATGAACGCCGGCGACGAGCCCGCGGGACCTGAGATACTGAAAGAAATATTTTCTGAAACGGGAGGCGACGTTTATTACGGAGATACGGAAATGATTGGTTCGGACGGAACGAGTTACGGAAAGAAGACATTGAAAACGCCTCCTGAAAACTTGACCTGGCGGAGCATGATAGACGGAATGGTCGTTACGCACCAGTCGCTCATTGTAAGAAAGAGCCTTTGTCCCGATTATGACCTGAAATACAGGTACGTATCGGACATTGACTGGACTATAAGGGTCCTGAAGAAAAGCGGTAGGGTGGTCAATACACGCCGTGTGTTATCGCGCTTTCTGATTGGCGGTTTTTCGAGAAAGAACACGATGAAATCACTCAGGGAAAGATTCGGAATGCTTCGCGTTCATTTCGGTTTATTCCGTGTTATCATCAATCACGTTAAGTTATCGTTCAGGTTTTTAGTTTACATAGTAAAAAGAAGAAAATTATTATAATGCCCAATTTAAAACTTCTGAAAATAAAATCCGAAATGGCTCTCCGCAGGGTCGGGAATAAATTCGGAGTCGACGTTAAAATGACCGACGAGGAAATTATAATGAAGCAGTTGAATCACAACGGGATAGACCTGATATTCGACATCGGCGCGAATACGGGTCAGTTCGGAGAAATGATTTATAAACTCGGTTACGGAGGGAAGATGGTCTCGTTCGAGCCGCTTTCCGAAGCGCACAAAGCGCTCGTGAAACGATGCGAAGGCGTATCGGGATGGACCGTGGCCGAAAGATGCGCAGTGGGGGATTCTGACGGAGAAATTGAAATACACGTATCGGAAAATCTGCTGAGCAGTTCGGCGCTGGATATGCTGGACGAGCACGAAAAGGCGGCGCCCGATTCAAAATATGTCGCGGCGGAAAAAGTAAAAGTTTACAAACTTGATTCTCTGTTCGGGAAATTTTCGGGGAACGCTAAAAATATTTTCGTAAAAATCGATACTCAGGGATTCGAGGAAAAAATACTTAACGGATGCGCTGAATCGCTTCCGCGCATAAAAGGCTTTCTGATTGAAATGTCTCTTGTAAAATTGTACGAGGGGCAGGCGCTATTCGACACGCTGTATCCGCGAATGCTTAAGTCAGGTTTTGAACTTCACGGAATCGAGCCTGCGTTTGTAAATAAAGAAACAGGAAGAATGCTGCAGGTCGACGCGGTTTTCTTCAGAAAATAAATCCGCGATACTATAGTTGTATCCCGCATTTCCGTGCCCGCCGGGAGTTTCCTCCCGGGCGGAAAAACATTAACCCGTGCCCGCCGGGAGTTTCCTCCCGGCGGTAAAAAATTATTTCGAATTCATTATTTCTTCAATCTCGTCAATCTCGAGAGGTATGTTCCTCATCAAATCGAAGTTGCCTTTTTCTTTCACGACGATGTTGTTCTCGAGTCTGACTCCGATTCCTTCTTCAAGAATATAAATTCCCGGTTCGACAGTGAACACCATTCCCGGCTTGAACGGCTCGTGGAAGTAACCGACGTCGTGAACATCGATTCCGAGGAAGTGCGAAACTCCGTGCATGAAATATTTCTTGAACGCGGGCCAGTTCGGGTCCTGCTTCTTTATGTCGCTCATCTTCAGCAGTTTCAGTTTCAGCAGTTCTCTTTCCATGTTCTCTTCGGTTTCTCTCTGAAGGTCTTTCCAAACCGTGCCCTTCACGACCGAATTGATTGAAGACTTCATCACGTTCAGTACCGCGGTGTAAACGGCTTTCTGGCGTTTCGTGAATTTCCCGTTAACGGGAATCGTTCTCGTCATGTCGGCGTTATAATATCTGAATGACGCGCCCGTATCAATTAAAAGCACGTCGCCGTCCCTGCATTCCTTGTTGTTCTCGACGTAATGAAGCACGCACGAACTTCTTCCCGAAGCGATAATGGGCGAATAGTCCGCGTTGTCGCCGCCGTTTCTTATGTACTCGTGTATGAATTCCGCTTCGACCTCGTATTCCATCACCCCCGGCTTCACGAATTTCAGAACACGCCTGAAAGCCTTCTCCGTTATGTCGCAGGCTTTCTGCATCAGGTCGAGTTCTTCCTTCGACTTCACGGCTCTCAGCCTGTTTATGATTGGCGACAGCCTTTGATAGTTATGAAGGGGATACTGCTCTTTGCACCACTTTATGAATCTCGCCGCGCGGGTCTCGACTTCAATTACCGCGCGCTTGTGCTCATTCGAGTTGATGTAAACATATTCGGCATCGGTAATAAGATTTCTGAAAATTCTGTTGAAGTCCGAAAGCCAGACGATGTTCTGAATTCCGGTTCTTTCTCTTGCTTCATCTTTTGAAAGTTTCTTTCCTTCCCATATCGCGATAAGTTCGCTCGTCTCGCGCAGGAAAAGCACTTCCTTGAAATTCGGGTCGGGGGCATCGGGAAAAAGGACGAGAATGGATTCTTCCTGCTCAACTCCCGTAAGCCAGAACAGGTCGCTGTTCGGCCTGTATTTAAGCAGTCCGTCCGAGTTCGTGGGCATCGTGTCGTTCGCGGCGACAATTGCCATCGAACCGGGTTTCAAATGCTTTGTAAGTTTCTTTCTGTTTTCTATGTAGAGTTTTCTGTCAACAACGTAAGTTTTCATAGCGGATTTTTTAGGATAATATAAACCGATTTTATTAAATATTCCATGTTTTAAAACTCAATTTCATTTTTGTCCTTAATGAACTTGCCCGTTAGTTCCTGCGGCGCTTCGGTAGCAAGCCAGACGGCAGTCTCCGCGCCTTTTTCTACAGGCAGCGCTGCGTCTTTTCCTCCCATATCCGTTCTGACCCATCCCGGGCACATTGAATTCACAGCAACACCTTTTTCCTGCAGCGCGTGCGCAAGCCTCAGCGTGACCGTGTTGAGCGCTGTTTTTGAAATGCCGTACGCGGGCGAGTATGCTGAATACTGCGAAGAGATTTTTCCGAGACTGCTTGAAATGTTTATGACCCTTCCGCCGCTTTTAAGAAGAGACTGAAAATACTGCGTGACGAACAGCGGACCGAACACGTTCGTGTCGAATACCTCTTTAAGCACGCGCGGACGGATTTTAAGTATCTCCCCGGCTTCGGGCATTATGCCCGCGTTGTTTATAAGCACGTCGAGTTTGTCGGCGCTCTTTGAAACGACCTTGAACGCTTCTTCGATGCTTTTTACGTCGGATACGTCGAGTTGTACGAACCTGCAGTCAATACCCATCCCCCGCAGATTCATCATTGCATGTTCCCCCTTGCCTTTTTGTCTTGATGTAAGGAAAATCAAAAAACCGAGATTTCCCAATTGTCTTGCGATTTCATAGCCTATGCCCCTGTTTCCCCCGGTAATGAGCACAGTTTTCATAAAAAAATAATTGCTTTAAGTTATTAAAATATAAGGAAACAATCAATAAATTATCTCTCCGGGTTTACCGCGTCCGCCGCAGCGGATTTTCAATTTTAACGGTTTATATAATATTATCAATTAGTTCAGCATAATTCGGTTTGTTGCTTTTGCTTAACGCTATTTATATATTAAATAAAATGGAAATGGATATTTCAAAGTTTGGAACGAAGATGTTGTCGGATGTGACCACAATCAGACTCGGCGGCACGGCAAAGCACTTCATCGAATGCAATTCGGAAGAAGAAATCATTCGGACTCTCAAATTCTCTTCTGAAAATAACATTAGCGTTTTCGTACTCGGCGGAGGCAGCAACGTTATTTTCGACGACGAGGGTTTCGACGGCATAATCCTGAAAGTTAACCTGAAAGGCATAGAGTTTGCCGGCGATATTGTTACGGTGAAGGCGGGCGAAGACTGGGATGAATTTGTAAGAACAACCATAGATAATGATTTTGCGGGTCTCGAATGTCTATCGGGAATTCCCGGCACGGCAGGCGCGACTCCCGTTCAGAATGTCGGAGCATACGGCGTGGAAGTCGGAAACCTGATAACTGGAATTTCGGCAATCGACAGAAAGACTTCCGAAAAAGTCGTTTTCAGACCTGACGAATGCGGTTTCTCGTACAGGAACAGCCGTTTCAAAGGCGAGGATAAGGACAAATTTATAATAACAGACGTCAGTTTCCGTCTCGTAAAATCCGGCGAACCCGTTATAAAATATCCCGAACTCGCGAAGTACATCGGAACTCATATCGACCTGAAATCATTAAATAATGGAAAAGAGAGGGTACTGGCTGTCAGAGATGCTGTTTTAAAAATACGAATCGGGAAATCGATGATTGTTGACGAAAATGACGCGGATTCACACTCTTGCGGCTCATTTTTCACGAATCCGGTGCTAAAACCGGCTGATTTTAATGAATTCTTGTCAAAATGTGTTCATAAAAACCTGAAACCTCCGTATTTCAAGGATGGTGAAAATTTCAAGGTCTCAGCCGCCTGGCTGATTGAAAATTCTGGTTTTGTAAAGGGTTTTTCGCTGAATGGAGCCGGAATTTCGAATAAACACTCGCTTGCTCTCGTAAACCGCGGGTGCAAAACTAAAGACATTTTGCACCTCGCTGAACATATTAGAAAAACAGTATCAGATAATTTCGGCGTAACGCTCGAAATTGAACCAATCCTTGCTGCCTATCGGTAAACTCTATTTTTACATTATTTTTACTCGTATAAATTTCTAAATTTATTGATGAAAAGCGTCGCTTTGCATACTCTCGGCTGTAAACTAAATTACAGCGAAACGTCGACTCTTGCCAAACAGTTTGAAGCCAAAGGCCTGAAACTTGAGGAATACGGCAGGAAATCGGATATTTTCGTGCTGAACACGTGTTCAGTCACGGATAATGCCGATAGGGAGTGCAGGCAGATTATCAGGAGCGTTCTTAGGAATAATCCGGATACATACGTAATTGTCACCGGGTGCTACGCTCAATTGCAGCCTGGTGAAATAGCGGGCATTGAAGGCGTCGATTTAATACTCGGCTCTAAAGAGAAATTAAGACTTTTCGATTACCTCGAGAATGTTGACGTCGAATCGCCCTCCTGCATTTTCAAGGAAACCGGGTCGAGGATATTCGTGTCGGGACTTGACGAGTTGAGCAGCGAGATTTCGGAAGCGTTTTCGGCTGATATAGATTCAAGAACACGCGCTTTTCTGAAAATACAGGACGGCTGCGATTATAACTGCACGTTCTGCACTATCCCGCTCGCCAGAGGCGGTTCAAGAAGCCTGCCGGTAAGCGCGGTGCTCGATAACGCGAAAAAGATTATCGATGCGGGATATAAGGAAATCATACTGACGGGAGTGAATACGGGCGACTACAGGTTCTTTGATAACGGGTCGGGCAGAGTCAATAAACTGATTGACGTGCTTTACGGGCTGGATAAACTCGGGATTGAGAGGATAAGGATTAGTTCAATCGAGCCGAACCTTCTGACGGATGAAATCATTCAACTCGTAAAGACTTCGGATAAATTCTGCAGGCATTTTCACATACCGCTTCAGAGCGGTGACGCTGAAGTGCTGAAGATGATGCGTAGGCGTTATAACACGGGGCTTTACAGGACGCTGATTGAAAAACTTAACGCGGAAATCCCCGACGCCGGAATAGGCGTTGACGTGATTATCGGATTCCCGGGAGAGACGGACGCGCATTTCGAAAATACAGCCGCGTTCATCAGAAGCCTGAACATCAGTTATCTTCATGTGTTCAGTTATTCGCAGAGGAGAAACACCCCTGCCGCGGAATTCGGAAATAAAGTTGACATAAAGACGCGCAGAGAAAGAAGCGAAATACTCCGCAGCGTTTCCGCGTCTAAGAAATACGATTTTTACAGCAGGTACATAGGCACGGAGCAGGAAGTGCTTTTCGAATCGAACGTGGTCACTAAGGACGGGAAGAATTATATCGAAGGATGGACGTCGAATTATATTCGCGTCCGGACGGAATACGACGAATCCCTGCAGAACAAAATCAGGAAAGTAAGGTTAAACCACATAAACGGTATGGGACCCGTTGAATGCTCCTGCGTTTAGAGCAAACGGGATAATTTTAAAATAAAAAGAATGAAACTGTTTTTAATCAGGCATGCGGAAGCGATTGATTACGAAACCGAAACAGTAAGGAGCGATGATTACAGATTCATCACTCCTAAGGGCAGAAAGGTTTCCTCCGCGGTTTTCAGGGCGCTTAAAGACAACATGTCGGAACTTGACAAGGTCTTTACGAGCCCGCTTATCAGAGCTGTTCAGACAGCCGAAATTCTTGCAGTAAATCTGAAATTCAAACACGACGTTGAGATTGTCAATGAACTGCTTATGAATTCAAGCGTTTCAAAGGTGTCTCAACTCCTCAAGAGAAACACTGTTTTTAACACTGTCGCGCTCGTAGGCCACGAGCCGATGATGTCTTTGCTTGTTGCGGGGCTTTCCGACAGGAAAAATCTGAACTTCCAGTTCAGGAAATCGGGTGTCTGCTTCATCGATTACGACCCCGATAATGAAACCGGAACGTTCGGTTGGTTCTACAATCCGAAGACATCGGAATTTATAAAGTAGTTTAAGCAATGGACGTTCCTTTAATGAATCTTGATTCCGTGAGTTTTACTTATGGAAAAAATAATTTTGCTCTCAGAGATGTTTCGCTGAAAATAGACTTCGGCGGAATGTATTCCGTGATAGGAAGGAACGGCTCCGGCAAATCGACGCTCGTAAAAATTCTGTCGGGTGTTTTTTCCGGTTACGAAGGGTCGGTCGGTTTTCTCGGGAAACCCCTCGCAAGTTACGACAGGAAATATTTGGCGCGTCATATCGCCTGCGTTCCTCAGGAAAATACACTGTTCGACTTCAATCTGTCCGTTTCAGAGTTCCTGTCGTTCGGAAGGTATGCCTGCAAGAAATTTACCGATTTCAGGAACGGCTTAGAAGACAGAAAGATAACGGATTCGGCGATGTCCCTTCTCGGCATCCCGGATTTCAGGAACAGGAAACTCTCCGAACTTTCGGGAGGGGAGAAACAGAAAGTTTACATCGCCCTCGCGCTTGTACAACTCGACGTTACTTCCGATTTAAGCGGGAAACTTCTGATAGTCGATGAGCCGCTTACATTTCTCGACGTAAATTATCAGTTTGAAATTTTCAATGTTTTAACTAAATTAAACGATTCGGGGCTGGCTGTTCTCGCGGTCACGCACGATTTGAATATCGCGATAAAGTACACGAAAAACACGTATCTGTTTGATAAGGGAAGTCTGGTGAAGTCAGGCAGGGCGGGGGAAATAATCACGGAAGAATCGCTTTCGGAGTACTTCAGTCTGAATTCTCAAATCGTGAAATTTGAAAATGATTTCCATATAAATTTTTTTCCAACTTCTAAACAAGGAAAAAATGGGATACAATAATATTTTGCTTTGCGAGAAGGGAATGACGGGAAGAATTACGCTTAACCGTCCCGATAAAAGAAATTCCCTCGACGACGTTATGATTAAAGAAATAAAGGACGCGATAAACGAATACGCCCGCAGCGAAAACGTGAAATCAATAGTGATAACAGGCGCGGGTGGAAATTTCTGCTCGGGTCTCTTTCTCGAGTACCTGAACAGGATACAGGAGTTCGACGTGCTTCAGAACAAGCAGGACTCGGAGAATTACAAAGAACTTTTACTTACGATATATTCGTGCCCGAAGCCCACGATTGCGATGGTTGACGGTTACGCCCTCGCGGGCGGATGCGGAATCGCCAGCGCCTGCGACCTTATTGTCGCGGCCGACAAGGCGCAGTTCGGGTACACCGAGGTCAAGATAGGGTTCATACCTGCCGTTGTTATGGTGTTCCTTCTGAAACGCGTGAGCGAAACACACGCTAAAGACCTGCTGCTTACGTCTAAGTTCATAACCGGCACGGAAGCGTATCAGATTGGTCTCGTGAATTACGTGGTTGACCAGTACATGCTCGATAGTTTTACGGATAAACTCTGCGAAAACATGAACCGCCTTCCTTCGAGTTCGTTGAAACTGACGAAGGAAATGTTCAAGAACGTTACGTCTATGAGTTTTGAGGCGGCCCTTCAATACGCGGTTGACATGAACACTCTGACGAGAATGTCCGAAGACTGCAGGAACGGCATAAAGAAATTCTTAACAAAGAAATAAACAATGCGTATAATTAAATAAATGTTTTCATAAACTAAATTTTTTGAAAATGACAGACCCAAAAAAGTATAAGGAACTTCAATATCTCGACAGGAACGAATCACAATACGGACCTACTCCGAAATGCTATGATTTTCTTAAAGAAGTAACGATTGACGAACTCGCGAACTATTCGCGCGATTTCGCGAAAGGAATAAAATCGAGTTTATCGAAAATGATAGCGGACGAATTCAAACTTCCCGAGAGACAGGTGATTCTCTCATACGGAAGCGAAGATTTGCTGAAACAAATAATTCATTATTACCTCGACAGAAAGGAAAAAATTCTGATACCGAAGGAAGCGTGGTGGTATTACAAGAAGGTCGCGTATGAAGTAGGCGGTTTCAACGTTGAATATCCGATGACGAGAGGAAAAGAAAACGGAGTTGCGACTTTTCTTTACGACGTCGACAAGATGATTGAGATTTATGACCGCGAAAAACCGCGAATCGTGCTCATCGCGTCGCCGAATAATCCGACTGGCAACAGGATTTCAAAGGACGACCTTCACAGGTTCCTCGACGCCTGCCGCGGCGCTCTCGTTATGATTGACGAGGCGTACTGGGGATTCGGCTCGGTTGAGAACGATTACGTGAAGCCTTTCCTCGATGAATTCCCCAATCTCGTTATCTGCAGGACGTTCTCGAAATATTTCGCGCTTGCAGGATGCCGCATAGGTTATGCTTTCGCGGGAAAGAATCTCGAGGAACTGATGAATTTTACGGTCAGGTATCTCGGTTATAACAGGCTTTCCGAAAAACTCGCGGAGATTGCGTACAAGGACAGGGAATATTACGAAAAGGTAACGAACCTGATGCAGGAGGACAAGGAGTACTTCTACAAGGAATTCGGAAAAATGAAAGGATTTACTCCGTATAAATCTTACGCCAATTTCATGCTCGTCGATATGCCTCTTGAAGTAAGGAAGGAAATGAACAAATTCCTCAAGGAAAGAAACCTGCTGATTAAATTCCTCGACGAGGAGGCGTTCAAGACCGAAGCCAGAATCACGCTCGGCACGCGTGAGCAGAACTATTACCTGATGGATTCAATTAAAGAATTTTTAGGAAAATAAAATGACAGCGAAACAGGAACCTAAAAAACCCAATTACATATTGTATGTTCTGATAGCGGTTGTAGTTGCGGTTGCAGTGTATTTTATATATACGACAATGGCGGATAATACGAAACCCGAATACAAGGTTAAAACGGAAAAGAAAGAAGTAACCGAGCCACAGTTTAAAAAGCAGGGCGAACTTGATTTCATATCCGGCAAAGACAGGAAAGTGCTTAAGAAGATTGACATCGAAATCGCGGACAACGACGCCAAGCGGGAGCAGGGGCTTATGTACAGAAAGTCGATGGACGAGTCGAACGGCATGCTGTTCGTATTCGCCGTGTCCGAACTTCATTCATTCTGGATGAAGAATACCGTTATTTCTCTTGACATTATTTTCGTCAACGAGAGCAGGGAGATTGTAAAGATACATAAGAGCACGACTCCTTTTTCCGAAAAGTCGCTTCCGTCCGAAAAGAAGAGCATGTACGTCGTGGAAACCGTTGCGGGATTCTGCGACAAATACGGCGTGAAGGAAGGCGATAAGATAGATTTTAAGATTACGAATTATTAATGAGCAAACTGAAATCCGAATATTTCTTTAACCGCGAGTTAAGTTGGATAGAATTCAACAGGCGCGTGCTCGAAGAGGCGGGCGATAAGACACAGCCGCTTCTGGAGCGCGTGAAGTTCCTGTCTATTTTCAGCACGAACCTCGACGAATTCTTCATGATACGCGTGTCGGGTCTGAAAAGACAGGTGTACAGCGGTGTCAACGAAACTTCGTCTGACGGTCTTACTGCTCAGGAACAACGCGAAATAATTTACAGCGAACTCGTTCCGCAGGTTAAGGAACAATACAGGATTTTCAACGAAGAGGTCGTTCCCGGACTCGAAGAGAACGGAATTAGAATTCTGAAATACGGCGACCTTGACACGGCATCGAGAAAAAATCTCGACAGGTATTTCGACGAAGTGCTTTATCCGGTGCTTACTCCCATCGCGATGGATAACGTTCACCCGTTTCCGAATCTCGTAAACCGCACTCTCGCGTTCGTTCTCGTTCTCGACGACCCCGAAACGGAAATTGTCGAAAACAAACTTTCGGTGCTTCAGATACCCGGCAATATCCCGAGGTTCATTCGGCTTGAGAACACCGACGGCTTCTGCGTTCTTCTGCTGGAAGACCTTATAGAAGCGAATATCAGCAAACTTTTTCCGGGAATGGTGATTACGCACTGTTACGCATTCCGCATAACGCGGAACGCGGACCTCGAACTCGAAGAGGAGGAAGCGGACGACCTGCTTACACTGATTGAAGAGGAAGTAAAGAAAAGGAGGCTCGGAGTAATAGTGCGTCTCGAAGTAGAAGAGAAAATCCCCGACGAGATTCTTGATTTTCTTATCGAGGACCTTGAACTCGACAGCACGGAAGTTTATAAGGTTGACGGACCCATAAACCTCGGCGACCTGATGTATCTCTGCGGAATCGACAGGCGCGACCTGAAAGACGAAGGTTACGCTCCGAGGATTTCCTCATTCTTCCTTGAAGAGAATAATTTTTTTAAGGCTATAAGGAAGCGCGACATAATGCTTCATCATCCGTTCCACTCTTTTTCATCAGTAACGGAATTCGTTGCTCAGGCGGCGGAAGACAGGAACGTATTCGCGATTAAACTTATACTTTACAGAACGGGCGGCGATTCGCCGATTATAAAATCGCTCATAACAGCGGCGGAGAACGGAAAACAGGTTACCGCCGTCGTTGAACTCAAGGC
>CAZOQR010000019.1:13312-20839 GCA_964581915.1 uncultured Ignavibacteriaceae bacterium
GTTCGACGAGGAAAACAACATTGTGTGGGCGAAGAAACTGGAAAACGCCGGAGTGCACGTAGTGTACGGGATTTCGGGGCTGAAGACTCATTCGAAGATGCTTCTCGTGGTGAGGAAGGAAGGCGGCAAGATGGCGCGTTACCTGCACCTTAGCACGGGCAACTATAACCAGACCACGGCGAAGATTTACACGGATATCGGACTCTTCACCTGCAACGAGGATTTCTGCAGGGACGCTTCCGACCTTTTTAACTATCTGACGGGTTTCTCGAAGCAAAAGGAGTACAGTAAATTTCTCGTCGCGCCTTATTCGATGAGAAAACCCCTGATAAACGCCATCGAGAATGAAATCGAATGTCAGGGCAAGCACGGGAACGGGCGAATTATTATTAAGGCGAATTCACTCGTTGACGATAAAGTCATTAAAAAACTTTATCAGGCATCCTGCGCGGGAGTGAAAATCGATTTGATTATACGCGGGATATGCAGGCTGCGTCCCGGGGTTAAGGATATGAGCGCGAACATTACCGTGCGGAGCATAGTCGGCAGATTTCTCGAGCACAGCAGGATTTTTTATTTCCATAATAACGGGGACGAAGTCATATACTCCGGTTCCGCCGATATTATGCAGCGGAATTTCGACCGCCGCGTTGAAATACTTTACCCCGTTTTGCATCCGAAGATCAAAGAGGATTTGATAGAGATTCTCGAATTTTACCTTAAAGATAACGTCAAGGCGAGAATGCTTGGTCCCGAAGGCTCGTATTCGAGGATTCCTATCGAACAAATTCCGGAGAAGGAAAGATTCAACGTTCAGGAGCATTTCGTATCCGTCGTCAAGAAAAAATACGCCGCGGAAATTAAAAAAGAATACCTGAAAAAACTTAAGAAACTGAAAAAGAAAAAAATATTACATTGAAAAGGATAAACACACGATGACCTGGTTCACCGAATTCAAGAGTTCTTTAAAAGGCTATGACGCGGAAGAAATACTCGACCTGTATTTTTTCAGGCCGCTTTCGTTCCTGTTCGTTAAACTTATCTATTCGACTGACATAACGCCGAATCAGATTTCCGTGGTATCGATGCTGTTCGGCATACTGACGGGTGTTATGTTCGGCTTCGGCTCTTATCAGTTCTTCATATTCGGCGCGGTCGCTCTGCTGGTATCAAACATACTCGACTGCGCGGACGGGCAACTGGCGCGTCTTAAGAAGAACGGAACTGGTATAGGAAGAATCATAGACGGTTTCATCGATTACGTTACGGGATTGTCAATATTCGCGGGCATCGGCATCGGACTCAGCGTCGCGACGGGTAATTACGCGTACGTTTGGATACTTACTGCCGCAGCGGGATTCTCGCGCGTGCTTCAGAACATGCTGTTCGATAACTACAGGAACATGTATCTGATTTACGTTTATGACAAAGGCTCAAACATACCGAAGGAAATCGAGGAATACACGCGTCTGAAGAGGATGCTCGAAAAAACAAAAGGACGCTACGTTGAAAAATTTCTTGTCAACATATACATAAAATATTCCTCCGTGCAGAAAAACACTGCGCAGGATAAAGTTCTGAACGTTTCTTCCGGTGAATACAAAGAGAAAAACATTATGCTCCTGAGAGCCTGGTCGTGGATAGGCTCGACTACGCATCTCGCGGCTGTCGCCTTGGCGTGTTTCACGAACAGGGTCGAGTATTATCTCTGGGCGACTATAACGCTCGGAAACGTTTATCTGCTTATAATGTACATTATTCAAAAAAGCGCGCTGAAAGGATTGTCAAAATAATATGCAGGCAGTAATTCTCGCGGCAGGGCTCGCAAAACGCCTAAGACCGCTTACGGACACGACTCCGAAATGCTTACTCGATGTTAAAGGGAAGAACCTTCTTCACAGAACAATGGAGAACGTAATCTCCTGCGGTATAAATGACTTCGTTTTCGTCACGGGCTACAGGGAGAATATGATTAAGGATTATCTGAAGAATAATTTCAGTAACGTTAACATAAAGATTCTTACAAACCCCGATTACGAGAACAACAACAATTCTTACTCGCTTTGGATGACGAAGGATTGCATTAAGGACGGTTTCATTCTTCTTGACAGTGACATTCTCTTTGACGCGGGAATAATATCGAAACTGATTGCGGACAGTCACGAAAACGCGGCGGCGGTAAACGTAACGGGCAAACTCGACGACGAGCAGATTAAGGTAAGGGTTGACGGAAACGGCAGGATTCTTGAAATATCAAAAGTCGTTGACATAAAAGAAGCGGCAGGGGAATCGATAGGGATAGAAAAATTCTCTCGTTCTTTCGCCGGAGAGATTTTCAAGATTCTCGACAGGAAAATACTCAGGGAAAATAACGTAAATGAGTTTTACGAAAAAACTTTCGAAGAGATAATCGAAAGGAACGACCCGGGGAACAGCATATACTGTGTCGATGTTTCAGAATATGAGTGCATGGAGATTGATACCGTGGAGGATTATTTCAAAGCACAAAAAATTTAAAGAAAAGAAAATTGAATAATTACAGAAGAGGTTTCGGCGGATTTTCGCTTTTTCCGCCTGTCATAAAATACCTGCTTATTTCGAACATAGCGATATTCCTGATTGAGTTTTTCTTTCTCGATTTCCTGAAAGCGGGAAAGGTCAGCGTCGGAGACGTGTTCCTTAAGAATTTCGCCCTGTTCGGTTACGATTCGCCTTTTTTCAGGCCCTGGCAGGTGTTCACTTATATGTACATGCACGGAAGTTTTTCGCATCTTTTTTTCAACATGTTCGCGCTCTGGATGTTCGGAATGGAACTTGAAAATCTGTGGGGCTCGAAAACTTTCTTCATATATTATACCGTCTGCGGCATAGGCGCGGGGCTTGCCAACGCGTTTCTCGCTCCGCTTTTCACGGCGCTCCCGCCGAACGTTCCGACAGTCGGCGCTTCAGGCTCGATATACGGCGTGCTTATCGCTTTCGGAATGCTGTTTCCGAACAGGTACATATACATATATTTCATGCTGCCCCTGAAAGCGAAATATCTTGTCATAATATACATGGCGGTTGAAGTTTTCGCGGTGGCGTCGCAGTCGCAGTCGGGAATCGCCCACGTCGCCCATCTCGGCGGCGCGGTTGTCGGATTCTTTTACGTTTACTTTTACCTTAACCGCGGCGCGAGAAAGTTTTTCGGCGGAAACGAACCCGGCGCTTTCGAGAATTTCAAGAATGTTTTCGACAGAAAGGACAGGGAAACTAAAGTCTATGAGATGCCCAAGCAGGACGTTAAGGATGCGGAATATGAGGATTTAAATTCAAGCAAGTACGAGGATGAAGTAAAAAGAAAAGAGCGTGAAGCGCAGGAGCGCGTCGACGCCATTCTTGACAAACTGAGCGCTCAGGGTTATTCAAGCCTGACGGAAGAGGAAAAAAGAATCTTGTTTCAGGAAAGCAAACGCTTGAGATAATCGTGTCCCCCTTTGGAAGGGCGGAACGGTCGCCGTGGCGATGTGCCCGGATTTATCCGGGCGGGGGAGGGTAGAAAAACTAAAAGTCAAATATCAAATATTAAAAATACAAATCAAAAATCATAAATTTGTCTTTGACGGTGCGTCAGAAATAAATTATAACGTTAAAGCCCCATAAGGGCGAAACCGGATAGAAAAAGAATATAAATAAATTTTCAGCCTTGTAGGTGCGGCACAAAAGTGTCATTTAAAATTAATAATTTATAATTTAAAATTGAATAAGCCGTAGGTGCGGCACAAAATTGAAGATTGAAGATTTTACATACAAACGTTTCAAAACCCGCGTCGTTGACGTCGGAGGAGTGCCGCTCGGCGGCGCGAATCCGATACGCCTCCAATCAATGACAACGACTGACACCATGGACACTGCCGCGACCGTCGAACAATCAATCCGCATAATCGAAGCGGGCGGCGAATACGTCCGCATAACAGCGCCGAGCATAAAGGAAGCAAAGAATCTTGAGAACATAAAAAACGAACTCCGCGTACGCGGTTATAAAACACCGCTCGTCGCTGACATACACTTCACGCCGAACGCCGCAGAAATCGCCGCGCGCATTGTAGAAAAGGTGCGCGTCAATCCGGGAAATTATGCCGATAAAAAGAAATTCGAAATAATTGATTATACCGATAAACAATACGAAGAGGAACTCGGAAGAATACGCGATAAATTTGTTCCGCTGATAAAAATATGCAGGGAGTACGGCACGGCAATGCGAATAGGAACGAACCACGGCTCGCTCTCTGACAGAATAATGAGCCGCTTCGGCGATACGCCTCTCGGAATGGTCGAATCCGCGATGGAGTTCCTGCGGATATGCGAGGATGAAAGTTATTACAATATCGTCCTTTCTATGAAAGCGTCAAATCCGCAGGTGATGGTTGAAGCCTATCGCCTGCTCGTCAGAAAAATGTCTGAAAGCGGAATGAATTATCCTCTCCATCTCGGCGTTACGGAGGCGGGCGACGGCGAGGACGGGAGAATAAAGTCCGCTCTCGGAATGGGAACCTTGCTCGAAGAAGGTTACGGCGATACGGTGCGCGTTTCTCTTACCGAAGAGCCGGAATATGAAATTCCGGTGTGCCGGTTGCTCGCAGAACGGTATGAATTCTTCAGAGAAAATCTTTCGAACGAAGTTAAACGCGTTTATGCTTTCGGCAGCGCGGCGCAGGAATCGAAAACCTGCGGCAATGTCGGAGGACGGAACGTTCCGGTAGTTATAATATCGGCGGATGACGAAATCAGAAAATCCCGCGAAGGTTTCCGTTCAATCGGATATTATTACAGCGAGTCGCTTGACAAATGGAAAATAGGCGATATGGCCGCCGATTATGTTTATCTTGGCTCCGAAGATTTGGATTACGCGCTTCCCGGCACGGTTAAAAAAATATTTGATTACGAATTCTGGAAATCGAAAGGCGGGGGCGATTCATTGCCTCTTCTTAAAATCGGAGAATACAAAAAACTTGCGGATAGGAATTTCAACAAGTTCCTCGAACTCGGCGTCAATGAATTACACTCAAACAGAGAAGAAATATCGGGGGACGATAAAGCAATTCTCGTTCTTTCGTCGTCGGAAGAAATGTCTCTGATGAAAATGAGAAGCGCGGCAGGCATCGCTGACGGGCTGCCGCTCGTGCTGAAAAGGAATTACGGAGTTTTATCCGAAGACAAAATGCTTTTGCATTCCTCAACTGATTTAGGCGGGCTCCTGATTGACGGTATCGGAAACGGCGTGTGGCTGGAATCATCCGTCGTTAAAAACAAAACACTGAACAGCGTTTCATTCGGAATACTTCAGGCGTCGCGAAAAAGAATATCGAAGACAGAATATATTTCGTGTCCATCCTGCGGACGCACTTTGTTTGACCTTCAGGAAACGACGGCGATGGTAAGGGAAAAAACGAACCACCTCAAAGGTCTTAAAATAGCAATAATGGGTTGCATAGTGAACGGTCCCGGAGAAATGGCGGACGCCGACTACGGCTACGTGGGCAGCGGCATAGGAAAAATCACTCTTTACAAGGGTAAAGAAGTCGTGAAACGCTCGATACCTTCCGAAACGGCTGTCGATGAACTCGTTAACCTCATCAGGAAAAACGGCGACTGGGTGGAGCCTGCATAGTACTTTCCTCTGCTTGTTTTCGCCGATAAATCAATAATTAAATATCAAAATTGTTTTCGCGTTAAACATCTTGTTTGGCATTCCTAAGTATTAACGGATTCAATGTCTCTCTGCGTAACTCTGTGCCCGCTCTGTGTCGCTCAGTGTAACTGCTCTTAATAAAGCGTCATTTTTAAATTTCAATTTTAATTTCGAATTTATAATTTACAATTTATAATTGAGTATGGACATCCTTATAAAGAAAATCATCTCGGGCGGTCAGACAGGCGCCGACAGGGGCGGGCTCGACGCCGCGAAGGAACTCGGCGTACCAACGGGCGGACACGTTCCGAAATATTTCAAGACGGAAACTGGTCCCGACGAATCACTCAGAGACTACGGACTCATCGAAACCGAATCCGAAAACTACGAGGAAAGAACCATACTGAACGTGACGAATTCCGACGGCACTGTCATTTTCTGCAACATAGACGAAAACGGGCTCATTATCGGCGAAGGCACGATGTTCACTTTTTACACCGCAGAAGGAATGTTCAGACCTGTAATCGTAAATCCCGACGAAAAGAATTTTCACGCCTGGCTGAAAGACAATAATATACACACTCTTAACGTAGCAGGGAACAGGGAAAGCATCTCGCCCGGCATTCACGCGAACACGCGCAATTTTCTCGTCAAAGCCCTTTCGAAAACTATGAAATCCAGAGGGAAAAAACTTTATGAGGTTTTTCTTTTTTCGAAGGAAATCGAGAGAATAAAGAACGACAACTATTCAGGCTCGGCGGCGCTTCTCGACTCGCTCATAAGCGCGCTCATTAATTTTCTTGAAAACTCCGACAACCTTTCTCCCGAAGATATCGCGCGGGAGATTGAAATAAACATAAGCGGACCCGTCAACAAGCATTCGCAACTTGTCGTGCTGCGCAATTTCTTCGACGAACTCGAATCCGTAATGACCAGGTATTCCGGCAGCGCCGCTTTCAGGGAAAAACTTAAGAACTACCTCTCGACTTATGTCAGGAAATGGAAAAAAGTGAATGACAGTATCGCGTCCAACGCGATGAAAGCCATCGACTTCAAAAACAAGACCGTGCTGCTTCACAGCAACAGTTCGACGATACATAAGTTGTTCGAAAAACTCGCGGCGAAGAATATTTTTGTGAACGTCATTCAGTGCGAATCGCGTCCCGTGTATGAAGGCAGGCGGCAGGCGAAGAAACTCGCGGCGCTCGGATTTCCCGTAACGATAATCGCGGATTCGTCCGTCATGAATTACAAAGATAAAATTGATTTCGCGCTGCTCGGAACGGACGGCATATCGGGAAAATATTTCCTCAATAAAATAGGCTCGTACTTCATCGCCCTCGGAATGAAGGAAATGCGAAAGCCGCTCTACCTGCTCACGGATACGCGCAAGATGATAGGCAGCGGTGTTATCAAAAAATCTGGGAAAACGACAGGCAGTCCGAAACTGCCGCAGGAGCAGCAGCACAGCCACGCGGAAATCTGGAGCGAGAAAAACGAGAACATAAAAATCGAAAACCTATACTTCGAAAAAGTTCCCGTGAAAATGGTTTCAAAACTCATAACGGAGAAGTAACGTATTCGCAGATTCATTCAGCGGTGTAATTAAAAATCTAGGTCTAAACCTCAAATCATATTCCATTAGCATAAAGAGTAAACATTATTCAGCCCCATCGGGGCGTTATCGAATAGCAATGAAAGCAAAAAATGTTTAGCCCCATCGGGGCGACATCGAATAGTCTAATGAGTAAATAAAGACTTTTGAAAAACAATTTGTTTAGAGTTTGTCATACCGGCGAAAGCCGGTATCCATAACAGAAACACAGTTCTCGATTTCGCGTTTTTCTCGTATAAAT
>CAZOQR010000020.1:0-9346 GCA_964581915.1 uncultured Ignavibacteriaceae bacterium
TAAAGAAGATTTCGCGGAAATCAGGGCAAGCCTGAAAGATGAAAAAAGAAGCGTCGTTTTCACGAACGGATGCTTCGACATTATTCACAGAGGACACGTCGAGTATCTTAACGAAGCAAAGTCTCTCGGAGATTTTCTCGTCGTCGGTCTTAATTCGGATTCCTCCGTGAAAAAACTGAAAGGCAGCGGAAGACCCGTTGTCGGAGAAATTGACAGAGCATTCGTTCTATCGTCTCTGAAACCCGTTGATTGCGTCATTATATTCGGCGAGGAAACGCCTTACGAACTCATAAAATTTGTCCGGCCTGATTTTCTCGTAAAAGGAGGCGACTGGAAGAAGGAAGATATCGTTGGCTCCGATATCGTCGAAGGTTACGGCGGCAAGGTTATCAGCCTGAAATTCGTTGACTCATACTCGTCAACAGGTCTAATAAATAAAATTAAAACCCTCTGATTATTGTCCGAAAACGCGGAAAATATTAAAGAAGCCGGAAAGGATGAAAAACCTGCCGAACCCGTAACGGATGCCGCCGCGGAACCTGAAGCCGGGGAAACATCAGGAACGCCCATCCCGCAAAGGAAAAAGAGGGGTATTTTTAAGAAAATATTTATCGCTCTGTTCGCGCTTTTCATTCTGTTCGGTATACTAATTCAGACTTCTTTTTTCAGAAACTGGATTCTGAGCATAGCGGTCGACAGGATAAACGGCATTCTCGCGGAAAAAGAATCCGTTCTTTTCATCGAAAGCGTCGAAGGCACCTTCGTTCGTGACATTAAATTGAACAACGTCAGCCTCGTCGTAAAAAAAGACACTCTCCTGAAACTCGGAAGACTCGACGTCAGTTATGACTTGCTCGGTCTCTGGAGCAAGAAAGTTAAAGTGAGAAGCCTTGTAATCGACAGGCCGGAAATTAATCTGACAAAGATTACGGACAAAGAAGGAAACCGCGTCTGGAATTTTGATTATCTCCTCAAATCCGAAAAAGAGCCCGACACTTCCAGGAAAGAGTTCGACTGGAAAATTTACGCGGATAAGTTCGAAATAAGAAACGGCAATTTCAGGTCTGTCGCCGAAAAGGATGAAAATGTTCCCGTGCGCTCAATTGTGATGAGCAGGATAAAGAGTCTGGACTTTGACAATCTCGACGTTACCGACCTTAACCTCAGCCTCTTCGGCTCGTATCTTCCCGACGAGAAAAAAATCAACATACTTAATCTTTCTTTCAGGACAAATTCCGATTTCAACATAAACAACCTTTCACTCGAAGGGAAAATTGACGATAAGGACCTCGCCGAAGTCAGGCACCTGCGGCTCTTGACAGACAAGTCCCGCATATTCATTCGTGAAGCGTCTATCGAAAACCTGAACCCGCTGAAAGAGAAAATCGACTATACGGATTTCAGGAAGAAGAATTTTGTAATCGATATTACAACTAACAAATTCAATTTTGACGACCTTACATTTTTCCTTCCCGACATTAAATTCATGGACGGGCTCGTTTATCTGAAACTTAAAGCGAAGGGAAATTACGCCGACTTCAAGATGGACGAATTAAAAATCAACCTGCCATACGGCACTTCGCTTGACATTAACGGCACCGTCAGAAATCTTCACGACCCTTCAAAACTTTATTTCGACGTCGATTGCAGGAACGCTGTGCTTAATCCCGATGACGAAAAGGAAATTATTCCGGGAATACCGATTCCCGATTACAGCCACCTCGGAGTAATTACTGCAAATTTCAAGTTCAAAGGCGAACCGCTGAAATTTAACGCCGAAGCGCAGGTGAAGACATCCGCCGGAGACGCGGAAGTCAAGGGGTATCTCGACATAACGAAGAACGAACTTATTTACGACGCTAAAGCGACAACCCGCAATATCGACATAGGAAGAATTATTAAGAACGATAAACTTAAAAGCAGCGTCACGGGCGATTTCGTGGTCGAAGGAAGAGGCGTCGACTATAGAACGATGACGAACAAGATAACATATAAACTCTCTAATACTTCGCTGCTCGGACAGAGAATTGAGTCTTCTTCAGGAACTATAAATTCGAATTCCGGAGTCATCGTGATGGACGTGAACTACAAGTCCAATACGGGTTACGCGGATTTCAAAGGAAACGTGAACGTCCGGGATCTTAATTCAATCGGATATGACGTTAAGGGAGTGTGCAGAAATTTCGACATATCGACGCTCACGGGAAACAAGGATGACGCCGGCAGCCTTAATTTCACGTTCGACGTTAAAGGCACGGGAACCGACCCCGACAAACTTGTCGGCAAAATGAATTTCGGCTTTGACAATTCGGTTCTCGCGGGTTACACGATTCCATCTACACCGCTCACCGCCGAATTCAGAACTGACAGTTCAAAAAGATTCGTTACGGTCTCATCGAACTTTCTCGATATGGAAGCCTCGGGAAGATTCAAAGTTCTCGACATCCCCTCGCTTGTTACGGCGAACCTGAAAAAGATTACTGAGCAAATCGAAAATAACCTTAAATCCGATTCGCTCGGCTTCAAGAGAGAGCAGACCGCTTACAGCAGAAGAGAGATTTTCTCGACCGCGGCTTCTTTCGATACCGATTTCAGATATAAGATAAAATTAAAAAGTCTGGTGCCGCTGTATCTCGCAATGAAAGACAGCAGCCTCGTTTTCAAGTGCGACATCCGCGGAAGAATACTCAACGACAAGAATACGTTCGTCTTTACGACCGAAGGGCGCTTCGAGGATTTTGCTTACAAGGACTCGGTTTTCGGATTCAGGAACAGCGTGGTAAGGGTATTTTTAAAAGATGACGCCGGAAGCAGTCTTCCCTTCACGTATCTCGCCGACCTTACAACAAGATTTTCCGGAATCAATTTCGGCGGCAGCAAGTTCGATACCCTCAGCGTAAACCTTAACACGAACGCCGAAAGACCCGTCGTTCGCGTATTCGGAAAAATGGATTCGACTAAGGGAATTTTTGCAAGCGGGAACCTGACACTCAACGCGAATGATTACGGTCTCAGGCTCGACACGCTTGGTTTTTTGTACGACAACTACAATTTCAGGAATGTCGAGCCTGTGGCGCTCGAATACATTAAAAGCGACACGGGAAGCGCGGGCAGCAACATCCGCGTCAACAGTCTTAAACTCGCGGATGAAAACCAGCGGATAACGGCAAGCGGTTATTATTCTCTGAACGGTTCGAGCGACCTTACGTTATCTGCGGATAAAATTAATATTTCGAAAATTCAGTTGTTTTCAAATCCGCGAATCGATAAGGATAACCTTATCAAGGGCAACGTCAGAAGAATTAAACTGCGTTTCACGGGAAGTCCAGAGGACCCGTCCTTGAACCTCGAAACAAATACGGATTTCCTTTCGATGAACAGGATGAAACTCGGCAGAATAGACGCCCTTATTGATTATAAGGACAATGTCCTCGTTCCGCAGATATCTTTTTACAATCCCAATAACGCGGGGCTTCTGACCATTGACGGTAACGTGCCTATAAAGAACCCGCTCGGAAAAGACATAACCGAAGAGCAGAGGAACAGCGTTCTCGAAAGCGAAGTCAATCTCGGAATAAACGCAAGGGATTTTCAAATTAAAATTCTCGAACAGTTCGTTCCCGTAATATCGGATTTGAAAGGAAAAATGAACGGAAGCCTAAACATTTCCGGTATCGTTAAAGAGCCTCTCCTGACCGGTGGAATGAATGTTGATAAAGGCTCGTTCACGCTTGATATGACGGGCGTGAATTATAATTTCGACGCTAACCTGAACGCGGACAAACAAAAACTTAACTTTCAGAGGTTTAAAATCTATCATTTGTCGGATTCGAAGAGAACAATGGATATGAACGGTTACATAGACTTTTCAAATCTGTCCTTCAATGAAATGGAACTGCGGCTTAGAGGCTCCGCGAAACTTCTCGACGAGAACGTGACCCAGAATATAATGGGCATTTACGGAAACCTTTACGGTTCGACAGGTTTGAATGACATCGTGCTAAAGGGAAATGCTGACAAACTCTACATGACGGGTGACCTTAACATTAATGAGGGCAGGATTCTAATCGTGCCGCAGTACAGGATCGCTTATGACATCTATGCCGACAACTTCATTTATAAAGTCCTCGTCGATTCTGTTACACTAAAAACTGATTCTCTTTACGTCTTGAGGATAACCGACAGTCTTTCGAACGGAGATAATACTAGACTGGACCCGTTCGAAAATTATTTCTACAGAATGGCTGATACGACTTTGAATAAACCCAAGGCGAGCAATTTCAAGTATTATCTGAAACTAAAGTCTCTGAAAGATATTTACGCGAAATTGATAATTGACGAGAAAACGGGACAGGAGTTTGCAGGAAACGTTAGCACCAACATTACTTTTGACAACCTTGAAACGGAATCCTTCTCAACGCGCGGCAGGGTTGACCTCGGACAGAATTCATACTACAAATTCTACAAGAACTTCAACGCCACGGGCTACGTGCTGTTCAACGGAGACGTTACAAATCCTGAACTGTTCATAAACGGCTCTTATAAAACAAACGTTCAGGATGTAAATAATCCCGGCTCGTCAAAACAGGTTGAAATCGACCTCGACGTCTCGGGCAACGCGTCTAATCCAAGGCTCGGATGGAAAATACTCGTAAACGATTCCCCTTACGGGGGCTCGAATCCCAGCGATGACGCTATGAGTTTCATCGTCTTCGGCAAGTTCAAGGACGAACTCAGCGCGAACCAGCGGCTGAACCTTCTCTCGACAGTCGGCGCGAACGTGGGAACAAGTTTCGCGTCAAATTATCTCTCGGATATTATTAATACGTATCTGCCCTTCATTCTTAAAACCGATATCTCGTATAAAGACTCGCAGAGCGGAAGTTTCGCCGACAATACCGATGTCAGGTTCACGGCGCAGATTGCGGGAGCGACCGTCATTTTCGGTGGTCAGATATTCAGAGACCTCTCGAACACGAACTTTTTAATTGAATACCCTTTAAACAATATTTTCGGAGTGAATAATTTTTCGCAGAACATTATCATCCAACTTGAAAGATACATCGACCCGTTCAACCAGAACAATCTTTCATCAATCGATAACAGAACAGGCGGAGCAATTGTTTACAGAATAAAATTTTAAAATGAAATACTTCTACTTCCTCATCGCTTTTGTTTTTGCAATTTCCCTGACGGGCGGAACGGATAAATCCGGTCCTGTTATATCGGATGTGCAATATTCCGACGTACAACTCTATTCGGTGAAAATTACCTGGAGAACCGACTCCCCCTCTGACTCGAAAGTGCGATGGATGATGTCGGATTCCCTTAACGAATCCATCGTTTATACAGACTCCGTTTACAGTTCTTCTATGGATACGCTCCACTCCGTCACGCTCAATTACCTGAATGTGAACACGATTTATAATTTCAACGTTACATCGGCAAACCAGTACGGCTCCTCGACGTCAGAAAACAGCGTGTTCATTACTATGTCGGCTTGCGAGGGGTGGGTTAAAGTATATTTCAACGGAACTGTCGATACGACAGTTAAAACATCCGTTAAAGCCGAACAACTCGTTAACCTCGAAGAAACCCTCCTCAATAGAATATCGCATTCAGGATTTACTATTGATGCTGCCTTGAGTTCTTTTGAGGACGCTGCAGCGATTACCGACGCGCTTATCAGAGCAAAAAATGACGACGTCGTCATAAGAGTTGTTTACGACGGAAAACAGAATTCTGAATGGATTGACACTCTCATCGCTCACGGTATTCCGGTTCTTAAAAGAAACTATGATACGGGCAGCGGACACGGAATGCATATGAACTTCTGGATCTTCGACGCGAGATGCACCTGCTCGGGAGGACTGGTTTATGTATGGAACAGTTCTGCCGAAATCACGCATCAGAGCCTGTGCATCGATAAGAACAGCGCCGTCGAAGTTAATGACCGCGCGCTCGCTTACGTTTACACGCGCGAATTCGACGAGATGTGGGGCTCTCACGGAGATTTGCCCGTCGTTGCGCAGTCAAAATTCGGCAGCCAGAAAAAAGACAACACTCCTCATATTGTCAACCTGAACGGAGTTGTCGCGGAAATTTATTTTGCTCCCTCGGACAGCGTCGAAAAAAGAATCAGAAATTTAATGTCCTATACCGCTTCGGGCATTATGTTCGGCGCCTATGACTTTAAATCTCAGAACTTGTATAACACGCTCTACAGCCTCAGAACCTCAAGACAAATAAAGGGAATTTTCGACCTCGTAAATTCAGGGTCGGGAATTTTCAACCTGATGAGAACCTGGGCGGACGTGTGGGTAGATTCAACAAACGGACGACTGTCGCACTCATACCTGCTTTGCGATCCGCTTCAGAATAATCAGAATACTTCACTCTTGATGGGCTCTTACGACTGGACAACGGCGTCAAATCTTAACAACGACGAGGACATTATCATATTTCACAGCCCGGTAATCACGAATCAGTATTATCAGGAGTTCCATCAAAGGTACAAAGACGTCACGGGACATCCCGTCGGCATCGGAACCATTTCCGCGGAAACGCCTGATGGATTTTATTTGTACCAGAATTATCCGAATCCGTTCAACGCGGAAACGAACATAAGGTTCAGCATTAATAAGACCTCCCCGGTTTCAATTACTGTTTACAACACCCTCGGACGGAAAGTCGCGGAGCCGTTTAACGGCAGGCGCGGTCCGGGAATTTACAATCTGAATTTCAACGCGGGTCATTTATCCAGCGGAATTTATTACTGCGTTATGAAAGCGGGCGATTTCATCACCGCGAAAAAATTAGTGCTGATTAAGTAGTTCTCTTTATAGATGCGAATTAAAAGATTAATATAGTTATATTAAAATAAAAACATCAGACTGCATAAAGAAATAATCACGTTCCTGAAGAAGAACAGAGGAACAAATTACAAGTTCAACCATCTTCTCGGCAACCTCCGGATACCAAAATCTTCGCGTCCCGAACTGCGCGACGCGCTTAACGAACTCGTTCTTAAAGGCGAAATCAGAAAAGACGGAAAGTATTTTTCCCTGCCTCAGGTCGAAAGCGTTTTCCTTACCGGCGACGTTATTCTCGACGAGAGCAAGAACATAGCCGTGAGATATTCGGACAATAAAAAATCTTACACGCTCGGCATACGCCTCAAAAAAGGGCAGAAGATATCCATCGGGGACAAGGTGGAATTCAGAAAGTCATACAAGGGAAGCACGGGCGTCGAATACGCTCGCGTGACGAAGGTGATTAATAAAGACGTTTACTACATAACAGGATTTTTCGACCCGAAGAAGAATTACGCGAGAGTTTATCCCGACTCGAGAAAAATAAAAGTCGACGTTACCGTGAGGCAGAAGGATTATAACGGCGCCGTTTACGGAAGCAAGGTTGTCTGCGAAATCATAAACGTTGACGACATCGAGGACGGTATTGTTGACCTGGAAGCCAGAGTAATTGAAGTGCTCGGCGCGGCGGGCGACACACTTGTCGAAGTAAGGTCGGTAATGAAGAAATACGCTTTTGAAGACCGCTTCGCTGATGATGTCATATCCGAAACAACGAAAATCTTCGGAGACTACAGGGAAAAATCCGAAAAGGAATTAATCGGGGATTACAGAAAAGACCTGCGCTCCATGACGCTTTTTACTATCGACCCGAAAGACGCGAAGGATTTTGACGACGCGGTGTCAATTGAAAAAATTCCCGACGGCTATAAAATCGGCGTCCACATCGCCGACGTTTCACACTTCGTTGCGGACGGAACGGCTGTTGACATAGAGGCGTTCAAGCGCGCCACGAGCGTTTACTTCCCGAATAAGGTAGTGCCGATGCTGCCGGAAATACTCTCTAACGATTTGTGCTCTCTGAAACCGAACGTTGACAGGCTTGCTTTTTCCGTGTTCATAGAACTCGGCAGGAATTTCGGCATTAGAAACTACGAACTTACAAAAAGCATCATAAACAGCAAGAGGCGCTTCACGTATCAGGAGGCGCAGGATGTAATTGATAAAAAGAAAGGAGACTTCTCGAAGGAAATTCTCCTTATGTACAGAGTCTCTCAGGCGCTTACTAAAAAACGAATCGCAGACGGCAGCATTGACTTCGATTCGCGGGAAGTTGAATTTGAAATAGATAAAAAAGGATTGATAAAAAGCATCGGAATTAAGGACAGACTCGATTCGATGAGAATGATTGAAGAGTTTATGCTCCTTGCCAACAGATGCGTCACGGAATTCGTGAATAAACTCGCACTTAAGATGAAAAGCGAACTTCCTTTTGTTTACAGGGTGCACGACCTGCCCGACGCCGAAAAACTTCAGAACCTCTCCGAATTTATCAGGCAGTTCGGACACAAGGCTAACCTGAAGGATAAGAACGAGATAAAGAGACTTCTCGAGGATATTAAGGGACAGCCCGAAGAGTTCATCATAAACGACCTTCTCATCCGCTCGATGGCTAAGGCGGTTTATACGAATGAAAACATAGGTCATTACGGACTTGGTTTCGATAATTACACTCACTTCACGTCTCCTATCAGACGATACCCCGATTTAATCGTGCACAGGCTTCTTTTCGCGTACAGTAACTACCTGAACGGCAGAACTCAGAACATCGACGTTCAACCGAGATATAAAAATTCTCTCGATGAAATGTGCAAGCATTGTTCCGTTCAGGAGCAGAACGCCGTAGCCGCCGAGCGCGAGGTCACCAAGATTCTGCAAATCGAGTTCATAAAGGACAAACTCGGCGACGATTTCGACGCGGTGATATCCGGAATCGGCAAGTTCGGTTTATTCGTCGAATTGATTGATTTTAAAATCGAGGGAATGGTGCGCTACCGCGATATTGAAGACGATTATTATGAATATGACGAAAGACAGCATTGCGCTGTCGGTAAAAGAAAGGGAAAAGTCTTTCATGCGGGCTCAAAAATAAAGGTAAAACTTATAAGCGCCGACGTCTCTTCGAGGAAAATCGACTTCGTAATAATTAAATGATTTCGCTCGTCGGATCTCAAAAATTAATAAAATCAAAAGCATTAATTCGTGGCGTCAGGTATTTTCTTTCGTGGCGTCAGGTATTCACCTGACGCGCAGGCCGTAGGCCTGTACTTCAACACCGTAAAATGTTTTTCTTCTTTCGTGGCGTCAGGTATTCACCTGACGCGCAGGCCGTAGGCCTGTACTTAAAACCATAAGGCGTTTCTTCCCCGGCAGATAATCACATCAATCCCACTCTCGCGTGTATATACTTTATCAGAGCATCAACCTCTTCCGGCAGCAAATGCCTGTTTATTTCCTGACTCGCTATCGCCTGA
>CAZOQR010000020.1:9446-20168 GCA_964581915.1 uncultured Ignavibacteriaceae bacterium
ATCAACCTCTTCCGGCAGCAAATGCCTGTTTATTTCCTGACTCGCTATCGCCTGAATGTTTTCAATCGTCAGGTAATACATTAAATTGTTGTTCGTGTTCATTGTTATATGCTTTATTTAATTTATTACAAATTTACCTGAATGCTAAAAACGGAGATTATCATTTCGTGATAATTTTTTTGCTAACTTTAAGCACTTAAAAGTCCTGTTGATTGTTCCAATGAATAAGGGAAATCAAAACAAAAAAACGCTATGAAAAAAATAACACCATTCTTATGGTTTGATAACAACGCCGAAGAGGCTGTCGGTTTTTACTTATCAATCTTCAAGAACTCGAAAATAAAATCGCTGTTGCGTTACGGAAAGGGCGGACAGATGCCCGAAGGAACCGTGCTTACAGTCTCTTTCGAAATCGACGGCAGAGAGTACGTAGCGCTTAACGGAGGTCCTCTCTATAAATTCACTCCCGCATTTTCTTTGGCGGTCGAGTGCGAGAATCAGGAAGAAATAGACTATTACTGGGAGAAACTTACAGAAGGCGGCAAACCCATACAGTGCGGCTGGCTTGAGGACAAATACGGCCTGACCTGGCAGGTGGTGCCTCATAACATAAACAATTTGTTGATAACAAAGGACCCTGAGAAGAACCGGAGGGTAATGGAGGCCATGATGAAGATGATAAAACTTGATATCAAAGCGCTTGAGAACGCCTGAAAATAACCGGGTTACCGTTGACGATTATCTTGCCGGACAAACCGAGCAAGCGAGGAAACATCTCGTTAAACTTCGCGGCGTTATTTTGAAAAATGCGGCAGGTGCCGAAGAGTATATAAGTTACGGAATGCCCGGATACAGGTTGAACGGAATGCTCTGCTGGTTCGCCGCGTTCAGGAATCATTACAGCCTTTTCGTGAAACCGGAAATAAAGAAACATTTCCTGAAAGAACTTGAGAGTTACAAGACAACCAAATCCGCGGTACATTTTAATTACGGCGAACCGCTGCCCGTGCGGCTCGTTTCTAATATCCTGAAATACGCCCTGAAAACGAACAGGGAGAAGAGTTTAAAGTAATCCGTTATTTTCCCCCATCCCGCATAACTTTTCGCTTTTTTTTCTGCAAATTTATTGCTACGTTTTAATGTAAAAATATTTTTCCCGGTCAATTATTTCAGATTCGCCAAAATTTGTTTTATCATTTTACTCAATATGAAAAACATTATTGTACTCACACTCGCGGTTATGCTTCTGATGTCCTGCAATATATGCAGGGTACTTACTAAACACGACAGGAGCAAAAAAAAGGAAGACACAAAAACCGAAACAAGCACAACCGAAACCGATAAGCAGGAATCTGTTCAGGAGAAAACTCCCGCTGAAACCGAGAAAAAATCCGTAACGGGAGTTGAGATGCTGCAATTCAATGTTTCCGAACTGCCCGCGGACATCCGGTATACGGGAAATGTTTTCGCGGGAAAGAGATGGAATGACAGGAACGGTGAGAACATACTCATTCTCACAAAGACAGGAATAAAAAAGAAGAAGGCGAAACACACTGACTTCGAAGAATATATTAACGAGGCGGAACTGTTCGGATATCATTACGTTAACGCCGGCGGTTCTTACAGCCTTTTATGGAAAATAAACGACTTCGTCAACGACTGCCCTCTGGACCTTACTCTCGATTTCATTCCGGGCTCGCTGTCGATTACGGACCTGAACGATAATGGTATCGCCGAGAGCACTTTCCTGTATAAACTCGCCTGCAGGGGCGACGTGTCCCCCTCAACTCTGAAACTTATTATGCACGAAGGCGAAACGAAGTACGCTCTTCGCGGCGATATGCTCGTGAGAATTAACGGCTACAATGAAGGCGGAACTTATAAAGTTGATAAGTCATTCGATTCTGCTCCCGACGGCTTTCTCGATTTCGCTAAGTCGCAGTGGATGGAATTCAGACTGGAAACTTTCAGATAAAAACCGGCATTAAATTTTCAGGGAATCTCACTTTCTTGCGAAGTGAGATTCCCGTCTTTTAACCGGTATTTAATTCAGCATCCGCAAAGCAACTTTTCCACGTTGTCGTTTGAAAACTTAATTATTTTCTTTAGCACTTTCTCGTCCACGTCAGAAAGTTTTTTGATATAAAGGCATCCCTTGCCGGTTTTATGCTTTCCGAGGCTCTGAAGCAGTTCCTTGTTGCAAATCGCGCCCATTACGTAAAGCGATATCTGCCCTTTTCTCGGCGCAAACCCTACCCTAAACCAGTCGCCTTCCCTGCCCGACGCGTATTTGTATCGCAAATCGCCGAAGCCCACTATCGCGGGTCCCCACATCCTCGGCTCCGCTTTCGTTACCGACTTCATAATCGCGATGATTTTATTGCAATCGGCGATGAGAACCTCGTCCTTAAGCGATTTAATATATTTTTCTACGCTCGCCGCTGTTTTCTTTGTCTTGAGTTCTGCCATATTCAGTATTTAATTATTTTCCCCAAGGGATTTTTACAGGAAATAAAAATAAAAAATTAAATATCAAAAATACATATCAAATCCCAAAAAGTTTTCGAACCGGGCGCTTCTTAATTACACTGTCGTTCCTGCAGGACATCTGATTGGATTCACAACTTTCTCTAAGACAATGCCGTCCATACAGGACTGATTATAATCGGATTGATTTTAGCGAGACCGATTCTAATTAGACCGCCTTCTAAATGTCATTTTTTATTTTTGATATGTCTTTTTGATATTTGATTTTTGATTTTAAATTTATTTCTGCTCCGTGTAACTCGGTGACTTCTCTGTGGTACGCTGTGTAACCGCTCTTTCGTTGTCTTTCCGGAAAAATTGGTAAATCTGATTTTCATTTATTATACGCAATAATAAGTGTAAATTATTGTATGGTTACTGACTTTTTAATTGTAGGAAGCGGCATTGCAGGTCTTTCTCTGGCGTTGAAACTAAGCGCTCTCGGAAAAGTTCTCATCGTTACTAAGAAACAAAAAGCGGAGTCGAACACTAACTACGCTCAGGGCGGAATAGCGTCCGTTCTCGCCGATGACGACAACTTCGACCTTCATATCGAAGACACGCTGTCCTGCGGATGCGGAATCAGCAGGCGCGACGCGGTTGAAAAAATCGTACGCGAAGGACCCACGCGGATTTACGAACTCATAGATATCGGCGTGAAGTTTTCCGAGAAAAACGGGAGACTCCTTCTCGGCCGTGAAGGCGGCCACTCTAAAAGCAGGATTGTCCACGCCAAGGACCTTACGGGCAAGGAAATCGAAAGAGCGCTGCTTCACGAAATCGCGGAGAGCAAAAACATAAAAGTTCTCGAATACCATTTCGCTATTGACCTCCTTACGAACCGGAATCTGAAAGAAAAAAACGGTAATTACAGACTCACGGCGAAAAACCGGAAAGAGAACGCCTGCTACGGAGTTTACGCGTATGATATAAAGAAAAAAAAGGTCGAAAAAATAATTGCGAGAAACACGATTCTTGCCACAGGCGGGCTCGGACAGACGTACCTGCACACCACGAACCCCGCTATCGCGACAGGAGACGGTTTCGCGATGGGTTACCGGGCGGGATGCCTTATCGAAAACATGGAGTTCGTTCAGTTTCATCCGACGTCCCTGTACGAAAAGGAAATTGACGACGACACGCAGGTATTCCTGATTTCCGAAGCGGTGCGCGGCGCGGGAGCGGTACTGAAAACAAGAAAAGGCAAAGAGTTCATGCATAAGTACGACAAGAGAAAATCTCTTGCCCCGCGCGATATAGTCGCGCGCGCTATAGACAGCGAAATGAAAAAAAGCGGAGACAAGTTCGTTTATCTCGACCCTTCTCCAATCGGAAAGGAAAACATAAAAAAGAATTTTCCGCATATCTACAAGACCTGCCTTTCGAAAGGACTGGATATTACGAAGGAAATGATTCCCGTCGTGCCCGCTGCTCACTATGCCTGCGGCGGAATAAAAACCGACCTCGACGGCAGAACGACACTTAAGAATCTTTTTGCCTGCGGCGAGGTTACTATGACGGGCGTCCACGGCGCTAACAGACTCGCGTCAAATTCTCTGCTCGAAGCGGTCGTCTTTTCTGACAGCATTTTTAAATACATAAAAAAGAACATAGCGGAAATCATTCCGCAAAACAGCAGGAAAGAAGAGTTCGGAAAGATTAAACAGCGCGTCCTCGACTGGAACGACAAAGGCACTATCAACGCAGACGAATGGGTTTTAATTTCTCACGATAAGCGCGAAATAAAGGAAATCATGAACGACTACGTCGGTATCGTTAGAAATACCGTCAGGCTTCAGAGAGCGTTCAGAAGAATTAAAATGCTTAAAGCCGAAATCAAGGAATATTACAAGCGAACCAAGGTCACGGTCGAACTTCTTGAATTGAGAAACCTCGTTACCGTCGCTTACATAATTATAAAATCGGCGATGAAAAGGAAAGAATCGCGGGGACTGCATTATATGCTGGATTATCCGCGTACAAACGACAAACAATTTAAAAAAGACACCAGGCTGGTAAAATATTAAATATGTCATCACTTACAATAGCACTCGTTACCTGGAACAGCGAAGATGAAATCGCCGAATGCCTTAATACCCTGTTCCACGAAACAGCGAACATTCCGGGACTCAGGCTCGAGACAGTCATAGTCGACAATAATTCGTCCGACAATACCGTAAAAGTAATTGAGAATTTTCTGCGGGTTACTGAACAGAAAATAGTCTTTATTAAAAACAAAGACAATCTCGGCTTTACAAAAGCCTGCAATCAGGCGGTTCACGCTTCAACGGGCGATTACATCTTCATCCTCAATCCGGATACCGAAATAATGGAGGACTCGATAAAGAAACTTATGAATTACCTCGATGAGCACGACGAAGCCGGAGTTGCCGCTCCCCAGTTGCTTTCAAGACACGGGGAAATTCAGTATTCCTGCAGAACTTTTCCTACGTACAGGGATATGTTTTTTGAAATGTCTTTGCTTTCTTCCCTGTTTCCAAAAAGCGAATTCTTCGCCCGATGGAAAATGAAATATTTTGACCACAACAGCACGAGAGAAGTCGATCAGCCGATGGGCGCCGCGCTCTTATTAAAACGAAAAGTGCTTGAATCGGTCGGAGGACTCGACGAGAGATTCATTATGTTCTATAACGACGTTGACTTCTGCAAGAGAATCAAGGACGCAGGCTTCAAAATCGTGTTCCTTCACGACGCGAGAATAAAACACATTCAGGGAATCAGCGTCTATAAAGACCGCTCCGGTATGATTAAAATCTGGAATTCCGACTGCCTTAAATACTTCAGCAAGCATAATAAGAATTTTTTGCTCTATCCGCTGCTCTTCGTAGGGCTGAAAGTGACCGGAATTATTAGAATTATCCGCGCGAAACTTCTTAAAGTTTGATTCCGAAAACCCTCAGTTTCGGTTATCGCGTCCGACGCGTTATCTTTCCGGTGATTTATCAGTATTCTCATCGCCGCGATTATATTCATTTTCACAATTGCATTTTCGCTGGTAAACACCGAAAACCGTTAAATTTTCAATGTTTTTCCCGGAACTTACAACCGCCGTTTTGAATTTATAAATTGGATGCTTTATGTTAAATTTATTGTTACGGTATTTTGATGACTGAAAATTTATCAAATAGGGAAAAAGAAGTACTGCGGTACATCGTTGAGAATTTCATAAGATACGGTCTGCCAGTAGGGTCGAGAATTATTTCGAAACAGACCGGGCTTAACCTTTCGTCCGCGACGATTCGAAACGTTATGAGCGACCTTGAGGATATGGACCTTCTCGAAACTCCGCATACATCCGCGGGAAGAAAACCGACCGACAGAGGTTACAGGTTTTACGTCGATGAACTTATGAACAAGGAAGACCTTAACAACACCGAAATAGAATATATCAAGAACAAGATTGACGATTCGAAAAGCACGTTTTTAAATTCGGATGACCTGTTTACGGCGACGTCTCAGATACTCAGCAAGATATCGCATCAACTCGCGGTCGTGACACAGCCTTTTTTAAGTTCCGGTGTGTTCGAAAAACTCGAGGTTCTTAACATTTCATCCACACGCCTGCTGATTGTCATTACTATAAAATCCGGTTATGTCAAAACCCTTCTGATGGAAGTCGAGAAAATCCTTCACATGCCCAGGATCGACAAAATAACACAGATACTTAATGAAAGACTGTCGGGGCTTACGCTTCTTCAGATAAGGGATACTTTTAAAGAAAGAATCAGCGACCTGAAGAATGAAGAACCGGAACTTATGCAGATGTTTTTCGATTCAATCGGACAGATTCACGATGAGGATGAAAAAGGCAAGAAGGTTTACATATCTGGCACCGGCGAAATTATCGCCCATCCCGAATTCGAGGACGTAAAAAATTTTAAGAATATTATCTCGCTTACTGAAAACAAGAACCTCGTGATACATATTTTTCAGGAGCCGTTAAAAAGCAGGGACGCCGTCAATATAAAAATCGGCTCCGAAAACGATGAAAAGGAATTAAAGGATTACAGCATAGTATGCACGGATTATTCTCTCGGCGATGTTTCCGGAAAAATCGGAATCATAGGCTCCAAGAGACTGAATTACGCGAAAATGATTTCACTCGTTGAATATACATCAAAATTGATTTCAGAATTAATAAAATAAAGGAGTTATAACGCGTTGATTAAAAAGGACGATAAACATAAAGAACATCCCGAAGATTTGAACAGCAAAAAACATGAATCGAAGGAAGAGAAGAAAAAGGAAGATGCCGCTAAGAAAGAAATTGAAACCCTGAAAGCGGAAGCCGATAAATTCAGGAACTCGCTCCTGAGGAAAGCCGCAGAATTCGAGAACTACAAGAAGAGAACGGAAACAGAGATAGCGGGATATCTGAAGTATGCTTCCGAAAACGTTGTCAGGCAGATGCTTCCTGTTTACGACGACCTTAACCGCTCCATTGAATCTGTCGAAAAGGGCGAGACGAAGGATTTTGAAACACTGAAGCAGGGCGTTCTCCTCATTTACGACAAGTTCAAAAACGTTCTCGTGAATGAAGGTCTCGAGGAAATTGACATTCTTGGAAAAGAATTTGACGTGAATACCTGCGACGCTCTCCTGCAGGTTCCGCGCGAAGACGTCCCGCCTCACACCGTAGTGGACGTGGCGGAGAAAGGATACAAACTTAAGGATAAGGTAATCAGGTTCGCGAAGGTAATCGTATCGGCTGAACCGGAAGATAAACAGGAAAATAAAAATGACTAAGAAAGATTATTATGAAATACTCGGCGTGAGCAGAAACGCCTCGGGCGACGAAATAAAATCCGCCTACAGGAAACTCGCGATGAAATACCATCCCGACAGGAATCCCGGCAACAAGGAAGCGGAAGAATCATTCAAGGAATGCGCCGAAGCGTATGAAGTGCTTTCCGATTCGCAGAAGCGCCAGAGATATGACCAGTTCGGACATCAGGGTGTCAATCAGACGGGCTTTACCGGTTTCGATAATATCAACGACATATTCTCCCACTTCGGAGATATTTTCGGCGGATTCGGCGGCGGAAGCATTTTCGATGAATTCTTCGGCGGCTCGTCATCAAGACGCCGCGGACGCTCACAGGGAATCCCGGGCTCTGATTTGAAAATTTCTCTTAAACTCTCTTACGAAGAAATAGCGGACGGTGTCGAAAAAACCGTCAAGATAAAAAAACAAAAAACCTGCTCCGCCTGCGGCGGAACAGGCGCGAAATCAGGAAGCGGTTACGTTACCTGCAGCGTCTGCAACGGTCAGGGCGAGATTAAACAGGTCTCCCGCTCGATTTTCGGACAGTTCGTGAACGTCTCCGAATGCCATAACTGCAACGGCGAGGGAAAAATCATAAGGGATAAATGCCCCAACTGCGGCGGCGAAGGAAGAGAAAGAAGCGAGGAAACCGTAAACGTAAAGGTGCCGCCGGGTGTATCCGAAGGCCAGTATATCCCGATGAAAGGCAAGGGCAATGCCGGCATTAGAGGCGGACACGCGGGCGACCTTCTGATTTTTATCGAAGAGGAAAAACATAAGTATTTTATACGCGATAACGACGACATTATTTTCAACCTGAACATTAGCATCATCGACGCTATTCTCGGCGCGGACGTTGTCGTGCCGACGCTGAACGGAAAATCAAAACTTAAAATCGAACCGGGTACGCAGTCGGGAAGCATCCTCAGAATGCGGGACAAGGGCATAAGACACCTTAACAGCAGCGGAAGAGGCGATCAACTCGTGCGCATTCACGTTTTCATACCGAAGAAAGTATCGGCTAAAGAGAAAAATCTCCTCAAAGAACTCAACAAATCGGAGAATTTCAACCCCGATTCCAAAGACGCAAAAGGCTTCTTCAAATCAATGTTCGATTAAAGAACAACAAGTTAGTAGTTAGTAGTTAGTAGTTAGAATTTAGTTATTAGTAATTAGTAATTAGTAATTAGAGACTTCTGGAAAACGATATCTTTGGAGTTTGTCATTCCCGCGAAAGTGCGTTCTTTGCATCCGCCGAGGTGGGCGGGAATCCATAACCGAAACACAGACTTTTATTCCACATTTTTTATGAGCATGAGTTTCTCAGAAGTCTCTAGTTAGTAGTTAGTAGTTAGTAGTTAGTAGTTAGTAGTAAGAAGGAAATAACAAGATATTCCGTTTTATAATTTTAAATTTTAAATTGCATTTCTTCACTTTCAACTTTACAATTTAAAATATTTCTATTTTGATTTGTATTTTTGATATTTTATTTTTGATTTTTGATATTTTGAATGGTTGTCACGTGAGCGTGAATCGCAAAAGTTCTTCGGGGTTGTGTTTCTCGTTCAACTCAAGAAATGAGTTCCTGTCGCGGTTAAGTGCAAGCCAGTTCGATATTACCTTTATCTCGTCAAGTTCTTCCTGAGTGTATTTGTGCTTAGCGAATTTATTCAGCGAAAAATACAGCGATTCGATAATATCCGTTATTTCCTCCTTCGCGTCGCGCTGGTCAAATTCGTCGTTCCTCTTCAGAGTTATTGTTCTCATCAGTTTTCCGTTGTGTATGAAGAACACTTCACGCTTGTCCTCGTTGTCGCATTTTATGATTATTCTCTTGTCGTTAATCGCCGAAGTAATAACCTTCTGGTAACTCATTACCTTTTGTATGTCCTGAAGCCTGTCGCGCAGAAGCGCCGCCCTCTCGTATTCCTCGTTCTCCGCGTGCTCTAACATCAGAGTCTTTATTACTCCGACTGCGGATTTTTTACCTGCTCCGATAATATAATTGTGAACCTTGATTACTTCCTTCTGATAGTCTTCCTTTGATATCGTGAATGTGCAGGGGGCGCCGCACTTTCCTATGTCGTAGTAAAGGCAGTTCGAATTCTTCTGCGACGCTTTAATCTTCTTGTCCTCGCATTTCCTTAGATTGTATTCGTCGTAAATGTTTCTGTATATCTGCCTTATCGTTCCCCTGCTCGTGAACGGTCCGTAATAATAAGCCCCGTCGTTCTCGATTTCGTAAACCGTATCGACCTTCGGAAATTCGTTCTGTATGTCGAGTTTGAGGAACGGATGAAACCTGAATCGCTTTATCGCCGTGTTGAACCTCGGCTTGTGCTTCTTTATCATCTTCGATTCGAGAATAAGCGCCGATAGTTCCGAGTCCGTGATTGTCCATTCGAGATTCCGCACGTTCGCGAGCATCTTTTTTATTTTGAAAGAAAGATTCTCGTTATGCCTGAAGTACGAAGACAGACGGTCGCGCAGGCTCTTCGCCTTGCCGATGTATATGTTCTCTCCCGACGAACTTTTCATGAAATAAACACCCGGGTCCTGAGGTATGTCCTTCAATTCAATGTTTATCCGCTTCAGGGCGGCGGGCTTGTTTTCCGCGGTGAATATTTTCGTGTTCTGAAACCTGATTACCTCTTCTATTGTCTCGAACTCGTATTCGTCCTCAAGAATTTCAAGAAATTCGACGAGTATTTTCGCAGTCGTGAGAGTATCGTCGTATGCCCTGTGCTTTCTTTTCTGAGAAATTCCGAAATGCGCCGCGACGTTCGCGAGCGACTTGCTCCTGAGTTTCCGGAGAATCCGCCTCGCGAGTTTGCAGGTGCAGAGTGACTTGAACTCGAAGTTGATTGGCTCGTCAAGACGCGCGAATGACTCGCGTATGAAAGAATAGTCAAAACCCGCGTTGTGCCCCGTGAAAATAATCTCCTCGGATTCTCCGTCCCGAATGAAGTTCAGTATCTCCCCCGCGATGTCCGCGAATGAAGGCTTGTCGAAAACATCCTCGTTCGTAATGCCCGTTAGATGTGTTATGCCTGCGGGAATGTGCTGTCCGGGATTGATTAAAGTCGTGTAAGTGTCGATGATTTCATCGTACCTCATTTTAATGAGAGCGATTTCCGTGATGCGGTTGTGCGCGGGCGAAAGCCCCGTAGTCTCAACGTCACAGACTATGAATGTCGTGTCGGATAAATTCGTTTTCTTCTTTTGACCTGTACTTCCCATTTGTGCTTTAAAATAAAACAATGCTCTTCATTATTCAATTTAATTGAAAATGACGTGAGTAGATTATCACGGAATGATAAAAAATGGAGACGTCAGAAAAATGGTACTCCCGCGATTTGTCATTCCCGCGAAAGTGCGTTCTTTGCATCCGCCGAGGTGGGCGGGAATCC
>CAZOQR010000021.1:0-19852 GCA_964581915.1 uncultured Ignavibacteriaceae bacterium
TCGTGATTGTTAGGACCAGCGCTGTCAGTCCAGTTAACGTAAACATATCCTCTGTACGGGCTGTTGCTTATGTCGCAGCAGGTAATCGGAAGACCGTTGGCGCGCTGTATTCCGTTTATCATATAATCCCAGCCGCCGGGCTGCGGAGCGATATACTGAGCGCCCGGAAGCCACGTACTTCCCCCGTTAGTAGATTTGTTGAAGAAAATTCCGAACTGAGAATTTCTGACGAGCGGTCCCGACCAGGCGACATAAATTTCACCGTTCGGTCCGACCGCGGGCACAGCGCCTTCAACCGTATTATCTTCGTCAACGCAGTCTCCGCCGAGGTTATCAAGTCTCTTCATCGTTCCTGTCGCTCCCCAGTTGACCCAGGTTAATCCGCCGTCGGTCGATTTCGAGAACAAGATTTTCGAACTGTCGGTTGGCGTGGAAACGCCGTAATTGTCGAACTGCGTCCAGGTGCAGTAAATGTGGTTGTTCCTCGGGTCAACAACCGCCCATTCCTTGTCCTGCTCCTTATGAGACAGGAAATATGTGTATGAGCCGGGATCATTGTAACTCATCCCCCCGTTCGTTGATTTCTGACAGACTATCCTGTCAATCCAGTAACCGGGTGAGACTGAATTGGAAAGGTGGAAAAAATAAAAATGTCCGAGTGTATCGACTATGATACAGGGGTCACCCCATACGCCGTACTGGCTGTTCGTGAGTCCGAACCTCGTCCAGTTGTATCCGCTGTTAGTAGAATAATATGCGGAACTGATATTCGCTCCCGCCACTACCTGATAAAGATTCTTCGGATTTATGCAAATCGAAGGCTCTTCGGGAGAGTTCGACGAACTGATTGTTATGTTCGTGTAAGGTGATTGTGAATAAACCGTGCAGGCAAAGCCTAACAAGAGAAAGAATAATAATGCTTTTTTCATTTTTGTATAAATTTGGTATTCGGTAAAATGCCAAAAATATTCGATTAATAAAATATAATTAATTAATTCAGATGAGCGTAAATCTCGTGATTTCCGGCGGGCAGTTCAGCCTGAGGGGAAGTCCTACGGTGCCGAGTCCGCGTGAAACGTACATTTGCTTTTCATTGAGGGAATAAAGACCGCTTATGTATTTGTTCACAGTCGATGCGATTGAAAAATTCACGTCTGCGAATTTCAGGAAAACAATCTGTCCGCCGTGCGTGTGCCCGCTGAACATCATATCGAAATTCATACCTGATATTTCATCGAACATGTACGGCTTGTGAGCGAGCAGAAGTTTCGGAACGCCTGAAGGGTCCGCGCCTTCCGCTGCAAGGAATTCTTCGGATTTTTTCAGAGTATCCCTGACGTATCCCGACAGGATATGGTTTGAATTGTTCCCGCTGTCCCTCGTATCCTCTGTGCCAGCGACAACAAGGCTCTTTCCGTTTATTTTTATCCGGCTGAAATCATTCCTCAGAACGTTTATCGGCGTTTCATTCCTGAGAACATCCGATATGTAATCCGCATCGCTGAAATAATCGTGATTACCCATCGTGCCGTAAATGCCGTATTTCGCTTTCAGGTCGCGGAACGCTTTAGCGAATGGGACGGCTTCGTTCCTGTTTGAATTCGTAACGTCGCCGGGAATGAAAACCAAATCGGGCTTCAGGTCGTTGATTACATCGACGTAATGGCGCATCATTCCGTATTCCATGAACGGTCCGCTGTGTATGTCGCTAATCAGTACGGCGGTCAAGCCTTTCAGTTCTTCGGGAAAATTTTTCAGTCTGACGTTCTGCTCTTCGAGCCTGAAATCATCCTTGCTTATCGCTCCGATTCCCGCTCCGATAAAAGCGTAACCCGCCACGGCGGCGCTCGAGGCGGTCAGAAAATTGCGCCTTGATTTGTCAAACGCCACAACTGATTTATGCGACCTGAATTTCTTGTATCTTTCTTTGAGCGATTTCACGCGGTTGATTATTAAGCGCACAAGAAGAAACGGCAGTTTGATTATTTTCCCGGCCAGCAAATAGAGTCCGGTAAAAATTACCGCTCCCTGAAAAGCGAAAAACGGTATCATCACGAACCTGTCTACCCAAACGGGCAAGTCCGTAAAATCGAACCGGGTAAGTATGAGAATTACATAAGGCAGAACAAATGCCGTGAATGGTATTCTCGTTATAAGGTTCACCGTTCCCGTTTTTAATTTGCTTCTCAGGAGGAAATTTCTGAATGTCCTGTAAACAAGATAGTTCACGGATAAAATGACTCCTAAGAAAACCGTAATAAAAATAATCCTTCCCGTCATAATACTGAATATACGAATTATAACGGAATTTTGTTTACATTCGTTCTGTTTTAATGTTCGAAAAGAGACGAAAATTGGCATCATCACATACAAATGTGTGGAATTTTTCCCTTTTAGTGTTTAACTTTAAAAAACAAAAAAATAAATATGGCTGAGTCAGTAAAAGTGCTCGTTGTTGATGACGAGGAGAATTCAACCAATCTTCTCAGAAAAGTGCTGGTTAAAAAAGGTCTTGATGTAACGGAAGAGAACAACAGCGCCGCGGCAAAAAAATTAATCGAAGACAACTTCTTTGACATAATCATATCCGATTTGCAGATGCCCGAAGTTTCAGGTATGGACCTTCTGAAAATCAAGAATAAGGATTCGCTCTTCATAATGATTACGGGTTACGGCTCGGTGTCGTCTGCGGTGGAATCGATGAAGAACGGCGCGTACGATTATGTTAACAAGCCTTTCAACCTCGAAGAATTCATGCTCAAAGTGGACAAGGCGATAGATAAGATACAGATGACGAAAGAACTGAACAGCATGAAAAGCATGGTAACGGATAAGGAGCCGTATTTCGGAATCGTGGGTTCAAGCAAGGCAATGCTTGAAGTTTACGAATTCATCGAAAGAACCGCGAGAGTTAATGTCAACGTGCTCATACAGGGACAAAGCGGTACGGGAAAGGAACTCGTCGCAAGGGCTCTCCATTTTAACAGCGAAAGGAAGAACCGTCCTTTCGTGCCGATAAACTGCAGCGCTATACCCGAGAATCTGCTCGAAAGCGAATTGTTCGGGCATACAAAGGGAGCGTTCACGGGCGCTACCGAATCTCAGAAGGGTGTATTCGAGCAGGCGAACGGGGGTACCCTTTTCCTCGATGAAATCGCCGAGATGCCTTACGCTTTACAGGCAAAACTACTCCGCGTGCTCGAGAACTGGGAAATCAAACCTCTCGGCAGCGACAACATAAAGAAAGTCGATGTGCGACTGATTTCTGCAACCAATCAGAACATACGCAGCCTGATTTCTTCAAAGAATTTCAGGGAAGATTTGTTCTACAGGATATCGACCGTATCTGTATCACTGCCTCCGCTCAACGAGAGAATAAGCGACATTCCGGCTTTAACAAATTTCATACTCAATTCATTGAGCAAAAAACTCGGAAGGGAACTGTTAATTACAACGGAAGCCCTGTCGATGCTGATGAAGCATAATTACAAGGGCAACATCCGCGAACTGGAAAACATTCTGGAACAGTCCGCTATCACTGCGCAAAAAGGGATCATAGACGTAAAACACATTACGACTAACGGTGACAGGAATTACTTCGAGGATTACATCAACGAATCCAACGGGGTAAGCCTTAAAGAACTTGAGAAGAAATATATCCTGAAGGTTCTTGAAATTTCCGGCGGTAATAAAAAACGAACCGCGGAAATTTTAGGGATTGACAGAAAAACTCTTTACAATAAACTTTCCGAATTCAACATGGAATAATTAAGTGATTTAATAAACATTTCCATTCTCAATAATGAGTGCAATAATTCTACATTAGAAGTGCATTATTTCTACAATATTAAATGCGCTTTTCCGAAAACATCGAAACTTAACCAAAGCGTTCTGAAATGAACGGAATCTAAACAAAATGCGTATTTTTTCCACACCATAATAATGCGTAAAATCACAAAAATTTCAAAATATGGTATATTTATTGCAACGGTAGTGGATATTATGCAACTGAAATGGTCGAACAGGTTACAATAAAAATATTCAGCCTTACACAAGGGATTTGCAAACTAATTGCAAAAATTCTTGACAAATACAATTTCAGGCACGATTGTATCATAGTAAACGATGCGGATACAAGGGAACTGCTTGAAGAGAAGATGGACAGCGGAATTCTGAATCCGGGTGTATTGATAGTTGACAAGGAAATTCCCGTCAGCCTGAAGGAAGTCATTGTCGGAAAATACCCGGGCACTGAAATCATTTGTCTGCCGTCGCTCGACGTTACGGACGGCTTTGAATCAAAAATGATACAGCACATATCTGAGCCGCTGAGGCTGAGCGAATTTGAATCAGTATTACTTAAAATAACAAAGAGAGACAGGAAATGAACATAAGAAGAAAATTTGTATTAATTGCCGCCGCGGTATTTGCTTCAATTACACTCGCTGCGCTCGCATTCAATACAAGTTTCCTGAAAGCGCGGAATTCGGACGAATGTTTTGCATGCCACGAGGATAAGGGACTTACGATGGACAAGAACGGGAAGAAAGTTTCTGTCTTCGTTGACCCCGGTCTTTACAAGAAATCCACGCACGGCGGATTCGACTGCAAGGACTGTCACGAGGGTTACAATCCCGAAGTACTGCCTCACAACCCGAAGAAGCAGAAAATCGACTGCAAGACCTGTCACGATAAAGTTAAGCCGCTTGAGAAGAGCGTACACAAGAGCAAAGACTGCTACGCGTGTCACAATCCGCATTATCAGAAGCCGGTCAAGGAATCAAAAGGGGACAACACGGCGCAGTGTCTGAATTGCCACGGCAACAAGAACATTAAGGATTTCAAAACGAGCATACACTCTCAGAAGAACCTCGGATGCGACGCCTGCCACAAGGGCGGGCACGAGGTTCAGAAAATCGGCAAGAACGAAATCAACGCTGTTTGCGGGAAGTGCCACGGCTCATCGCAGAAGGATTTCAACAACAGCATCCATCATACCGTGTTAAAGGGCGGAAATCCCAACGCGCCTAACTGCGTCACCTGCCACGGCTCGCACAGGATAGTCTCGAGCAAAATGTCAATTGAATCGCAGGCGTGTCTCAAGTGCCACCTTGACGAGAAACTTTTCCCCGGCGAGGACAGGGGCTCGGCAAAGTTCATCGCGAATTATAAGACCAGCATACACAGTTCTATACAGAAAGACGGCAAACCCGCAGCGGGATGCATAGACTGCCACGGCGACCACACGGTCGAGAAAATGACGGACCCGAAGGAATCCACCGCAACCGCGAGAATGATAAAGACCTGCGGGAAATGCCACAGCAATGAAGTAAAGCACTTCGAAAATTCAAATCACGGACAGGCATTCCTGAAGGGCGTCAAGGACGCGCCGAGTTGTTTCGACTGTCACGGCGAGCACAACATAAAATCCGTCCTGCAGTCGGATGAATTCTCGAAGATTAATCAGGCTGACATGTGCCTGAAATGCCACGGCGACAACAAGGTAACAAAGGGCAAGAACAACCATACGGAAGATTACAAGTTAAGTTTTCATTACATCGCTTTAAAGAACGGAAACACGGCTGCGGCGACCTGTTCGAACTGCCACGGCGCGCATGAGATGAAGATGGCAAGCGATCCCTCGTCGAACATAAACAAGAAGAACGTCGACAAGACCTGCGGGCAGTCAGGATGCCACACGACGCAGTTAACGGAATACATCGGGAGCGTGCACGAAGTATCGCTAATGACAAAAAATAATTCCGACGCTCCGAATTGCGTTGACTGCCACGGAAATCATCAGGTCAAGACAACGGATTCGCTCGGCAATGCAGAAGGCTCGAAACAGAGGGGAATAATCAAACTCTGTTCAAGTTGTCACGCTTCCGTAAAAATAATTCAGAACAACAACCTGAAAAATGTCGCGGGCACTTATCTCGAAAGTTTCCACGGACTCGCCGTCAGGGGCGGATCAAAAGAAGCGGCCGACTGCGGAAGTTGCCACGGGAACCATAACATCAGGCACTCGAACGACACTCTCTCGTCAATCAATAAGAATAATCTCGGCAAGACTTGCGGCAAGTGTCATCCCGGGGCAAGCGATGTGTTCATAAATTCAAGGATTCACATTTCGGATACGGACCTTGACAATCCCGTTCTGAACTGGATATCCGTGATTTATATAATTTTAATAGTTGCGACAATCGGAGGAATGACATTACACAACATACTTGATTTCAGAAGAAAAATGAAAGAAAAAAAAGCAGGGCATTAACATGGCGGAAGAAAAATATTTAAGGATGACGAAGAGCGAGAGGATACAGCATTTCCTGCTGCTTTCCTCATTCATAACGCTCGTAATAACGGGATTCGCTCTCAAGTATCCCGAGTCGTTCTGGGTCAGATGGATAATTTTTATTATAGGTGAAAACGCGTTTGAGATACGCGGCCTCGTTCACAGGATTGCGGCGGTCGTAATGGTCGCTGCGGCGGTCTATCATTTATTCTATGTTATTTTCACGGCGCGCGGCAGAAAACTGATAAAGGATTTATGGTTCTACAGGTCGGATATTACTGATTTGTCAAACTCCCTGATGTACTTGATTGGAAAGAGAAAAGAAAGACCTTTCTTCGACAGGTTTTCATACATTGAAAAAGCCGAATACTGGGCGGTGGTCTGGGGAACGGTTGTTATGGGCGGTACGGGAATGGTACTTTGGTTTGAAAACTATTTCCTTCCCGTAATAAACGTGCAGGGAATGAACATAGCAACGGCGATACACTGGTACGAAGCAATTCTGGCTTCGCTTGCAATACTCGTATGGCATTTTTATTTCGTGTTTCTGAATCCCGATGTTTCACCGATGAATAAAGCCTGGTTTACGGGATACCTTACGAGACATCAGATGGAACACGAGCATCCCGGAGAACTGGCGAGGATTGAAGCGGAAAGCAGGGCAAGGACTGAAGAGAATTTGAAGGAAGCGTCAGAGCCGGAGGCTACCGGAGAGAAAGAAAAGAAAGACGCTGAGCCTGAAGAATCGGGCATCTCCGAAGACGAAAACAAATAGAATTATAATAAACTAACTCAAAGATCCTATGGAAGAAAATAACGTAAGCGTAAAGAAACGGAAGCGTTTTTTTCCTAAGGTAAGAGGTTACAGGCGATTCCTGCTTTTTACTGGTCTGTGGTTCGGCGTGCTCGTGATATTGCTCGCCGTTTCTGCCGAATACACTTCCAGACCTTCGTTCTGTCCCACGTGCCATTACATGGAGCCGTTTTACCAGAGTTGGAAGACGTCCACGCACAACAAGGTTGAATGCGTTCAGTGCCATTTCGAACCCGGACTTGAAGGCAAGATAAAGGGAAAACTCAACGGTCTCGTTCAGATAGTGAATTACATGTCGAGCACTTACAAGAAAAGGAAACCCTGGGCTGACATACCCGATAATACGTGCACCCGTTCCGGATGCCACGAAAATCAGGCATTTCAGGACAGTGTTTATTTCACGAAAGGAATTCAATTCAACCACAAGCATCACCTGCAGGAACTCAAGAGAGGCAAGAAATTGAAATGCACGAGTTGTCATTCACAAATCGTGCAGGGGTCACACATGCAGGTTACATATACCACCTGTTTCAACTGTCATTTTAAAAAGTCGGACGACCCCGAACACAAATTCGATAAACTTTCTAACTGCAACACGTGCCACAGCCTTCAGAACAAGCCGAAGGACCAACTGGCAGGAATGCGGTATAATCACATGACAGTCGTTGAAAGGAACATCGACTGCGGTAACTGCCATAACAACGTCGTATCGGGCAACGGAGACGTCGGGAAAGAGAGATGTTTCCAGTGTCATTTCGAGACGGAAAAACTCGACAGGTATCCCGAGATCGAGTTCATGCACTCGACTCACATACAGAAGCACAGCATGACGTGCATTTACTGCCATTCCCCTATCGAACACAAGATACAGAAACTTCAGGCGGGGGCGTCGCCCGACTGCAAGAGTTGCCACGAGAACAGTCACAACCCGCAGGTTGATTTATACACGGGAGTAAACGGCAAGAATACGGAAAATATTCCGAGTTCGATGTACCAGAGCGGAATTAGTTGCAAGGGATGTCATTCGATGCACGAAACTGACAGCAAGGATATAACGACCTTGAAGGCAAGGAAAGACGCCTGCGACCGGTGCCACGGCAAGGGTTACGGGAATCTGATTGGACAATGGGAACAGTCAACCACAAAGAGGCTCGCGCAGATAAAATCGATTTACGGGACGGCAAAAAGAATTATTGAGAATTCCGGAAGCGGGAAAAAGAACGAAGCGCTCGTGAAACTTGACGAGGCGCAGCACAACATAAGAATCGTTGAACTCGGGAAGAGCGTGCACAACATACAATTCGCGGACAAACTTCTTGTCGGCAGTTACGGACTGATGAAAGACGCCATTGCGTTGACAGGCTCGACGCAAAAACTACCCGATTTCAAGTCTAACGAGGTTTTTGTGCCAAATGAATGTTACAACTGCCACGCAGGGATACAGGAAATTAACAAGACAATTTTCGGAAAACAGTTCTCGCATAACGTTCATATCGTCAAACAACGCGTTCAATGCAACAAGTGCCATTCGAACGACAAGAAACACGGCGAACTGATAATTTCATTCAATACCTGCAATTCCTGCCATCACACGGACGCGAAGACGAACGAAACCTGTTCTAAATGCCATTCTATTCAGACACAGGTTTACAACGGCACTTTCGAAGGAAAAAATTCACCGGACATAATGAAGGCGGGCGGAGTCGGCTGTGTGGATTGCCACACGGAAAAAGGAAATCTTGTAAAGCCTAACGAGAAGATTTGCGCCAAATGCCACGACGCGGAGTATTCAAAAATGATGATTGACTGGAAGGAAGACATACGGAAACTGTCAGGAACCTTAAACGAGATTTTAAGTAAAAACAGTACTGAACTGAACGGCGGCGAAAACGCGGTAAACGACGCTAAAACGCTTATAAAAAGGCTGAATTCGTACCCGAGCCTTTACGTTCACAACTACGACTTGCTTTCGACTTTGCTTTCCGAAAAAAAGAAAAAGTTGGGCAAGTAATATAATGATGTATAATTGAAAAAAAATATATATATTTCATAAACCTAAACAAAAAAAGAGACATGAAAAAGAATCTTTATTTGAAAGCAGGTTTATTTTTGCTGGTAGGAATATTCATAGTATCCTTATCATCAAATTTACAGTCGCACACCTCCGGTAAGTTCATGTATATCGGAGCCAACAAGTGCGCCGGTGCCTGTCACAAGTCCGATGCTCAGGGCAAGCAGCTCGACATCTGGCAAAACTCCAAGCATTCTTCAGCATGGAAAACTCTCGAAACTCCCGAAGCGGACAAGATAGCGCAGGACAAGGGTTTCAGCACGAAAGCGAGCGAGACTCCCGCGTGTATCAAATGTCACGTGCTCGGCAAGGACATTGATCCTTCCGAACTTGCGGAAACATTCGACAAGACGCAGGGCGTTCAGTGCGAATCCTGCCACGGAGCGGGTTCAGAGTACAAAGCAATGTCAATTATGAAAGACAAGCAGAAAGCAATCGAGAACGGATTGAACGTTCCTACTGATATGACTGCATTCTGCACCGGCTGTCATAATTCGGAAAGCCCGACTTTCAAGGAATTCAAGTTAGATGAAGCCTGGGCGAAAATTCAGCACAAGAAACCCTGAACGTGATTTTTTACCGGGGGCTCCGCCGAAAAGCGGAACCCCGGTGACATTTTGAAGAAATCTTTTTATAACAATACTTCAAACTATGAAGAAGTTTATTCTACTAACAGCCGTTTTGTTTTTTGCCGTGCAGTTATCGGGTATCGCTCAGACTTTAAACCTGAGGCTGAATAACTATTTTTATACCTGGAAAAGACTCGATGCGGTTCCGCAGCAAGGAACAGACGCAGAATACACAACGCATCTGAGAGGATATCAGAATCTCTCCTTCGACCTGAATTTCGGAAAATGGACGGTAAGTTCATTTATTCAGACCGATGAGGATGTTATCAAAAAAGTCGGCAGGGGTTTCTCCTACCGCTTTTATGACGCGTACATAAAAGGAACGAATCTCTTCAATGCTTTTGATCTGAAACTCGGCAGACAGTACGTTTCAGCCGGTTCGGGAAGAGGAACGATTGAAGGCGCGAATTTCAAACTGAAACTCGGGCAGAAAAAGGAATATCAAATAACCGCTTACGGCGGGTATCTAACCCCGCTCGAGTATGACTTCAGCGGTTACAAGTACAAACTGACTGACAACTTTCTCGCAGGCGGACAGTTAATGTTTTACGGAGTAAAAGACCTTACCGTCGGGTTGAGTTACGCGATGAAGAGAAGGGCGCTCGACCCTTATTACACGCTCAGAGCCGACGAAATCTTCCAGCCGAAAGTTGTTTACATCGAGACCGAATCAAAAGCGGAGCAGTACGGAGGACTTGACCTCGCTTACAGATTGATGAAGAAACACAATTTTTACGCGAAGGCATATTATGATTTTAACCGCATGAAATTCCAGAGGGGAGAATTCAACGCGAGCATAGCGCTCAACAACAAACTGAGATTCTCCGCGGGATATTTCTACAGGGAGCCGCAAATAGCCTACAACACGATTTTCTGGGTTTTCGAACACAAGAAATATCAGGAAGTCGAAGGCGGTCTCGATTACACGGCGGATTTATTAGGAACCAATCTTAATCTTTACGGAAGATTCGGCGGAGTGTTCTATGAAAACGACAACTCGCTGAAATTCCAGTTAGGCGCTTCAAGCCAGTGGTACGGACTGGGCATCACGAAATATACGGGATACGCGGGCGAATCGGAAGGCGTTTACGCTTACTTCAACAAGGAAATGATCAAATCGCTTCTGATTCTTTCATCGAGCCTTAATTACTCGAGATACAATCTGGGGAACGAAAACGTCGAGAAAACAGACGTGTTCGGCGGAATGCTCGGTCTTACTTACAGACCCATTACAAAACTGTCGATAGACGCTCAGGGGCAGTTCATAACGAATGAAATATACAAATTCGATACGAGGTTCATGTTAGGGTTCAATTACTGGTTATTCACAAAATTCTAATAAATCAGCATAAGCAAAATCAAAAATTGAAATCATGAATTTAAAAAAATTCTACATAGTGTTTTTAGGGTGCGCGCTGCTGTTTGTTACCTTGACGGCTTATGTTTCAAAGAATAAAAGTTTGACGGGGGTTTTCGGAAAATCCGAACCGGTTAACAGCGTCGACAACAAGGATGTCGTCAAGTTCAACCACTCGCTTCACATAAAGGACGCGAGCCTCGCCTGCAAGGACTGCCACAAGGGCGTGTACGAGTCGGTCAAGGGCACCGACAACCTGATGCCCGCGAAGAAGGACTGCGCAGCCTGCCACGACGTAAACGACCAGAAGAACTGCAACTTCTGTCATTATAGCAGCACTTTCAAGAAATTCACGAGAACGGACCGCGGAATTGTTTTCGCGCATAAATACCATCTATCCCTGAATATTGACTGTAACGTCTGCCATACGGGAATACAAAACGTGAAGTATTCGTCCGAAGCGCCTAACGGCGGTTTCCCGAAAATGGAAACGTGTTACGGATGTCACGACGGGAAAAAGCAGGTGAACAACTGCGAGGCCTGCCATACTAACCTGACAAACCTTAAACCGCCGGACCATCTTAACAAGAATTTTCTTAACGAACATAAGGTGATATACGACGCCACGTCGGGGAATACAAACAGCAACTGCATGATGTGCCACTCGAACTATTTCTGCGAAGCGTGCCATCAGCCCGTGAAGTATCAGGGCGATAACGCCAACGGCAAGTTCTACGCTCCGTACTACTCGAAAGACTTCGCGACGAGAACCGACAGAACGGCTCTTCAGAAACTTACGACCGTTCACGATTTGAATTACCAGTTCACTCACGGTCTTGACGCGAAGCAGAAGAGTTTCGAATGCAAGACCTGCCACGACCCCGTTTCATTCTGTTCATCCTGTCATCAGGATAAAGGAAATCTTCAGAGCGGATTCATGCCGAACAACCACCTTCTTCCGAATTTCAAGACTTTCGGAGTTAACACGGGAGGCGGTTTGCATGCGGTGCTCGCGAAGCGGGACATCGAATCGTGCGAATCCTGCCACAGCGTGAACGGCGCCGACCCGACATGCGTGATGTGCCATTTCGACAACGACGGAATCAAAGGTACGAATCCGAAGACTCACGAATCGGGATTCATGAGCGATGAAAACGGAAACTGGCATAAGACGAAAGGCTCTTTATGTTATACCTGTCACACCGATGCAAATGCAAGACCTGACGGCGTCGCGGGAGTCGGCTTCTGCGGCTATTGTCACGGAACAAACACTAAATAAAAAAAGAGTATGAAAAAAATATTTATTTTTTATTCGCTGATAATACTTACAATCTTCGGCTTCATCTACGGATGCAGCGAGGTAAAAGACGATCTGGTTCTTGCTCCGGCATCAAATTTTCACGGCGAGGGGTGGCTAAGCAAGGCTTCTTCAAATTTCCACGGGAAGGTTATCGGAGCCGACAACTGGAACCTTGCGCAGTGCAAGTCCTGTCACGGCGCTGACTATTCCGGCGGAACAACGGGAGCATCCTGCAGGACATGTCATACGAGCGGACCCGAAGCCTGCAACACGTGCCACGGGAACAGCGAGCATGTTTATCCTCCGGAATCGATATCAGGAAATCTTCTCAATACCGACCCGGGCGTAGGAGCGCACGAACAGCATCTCGTTAGCGATACGGCTCTGCGCAATTCTCGTCCTGTCGAATGTCAGGAATGCCATTTGCCCGTGTCGTCTTTCTCCGACCCGAATCACATTCTCAAGGACGGAAAAACACAGGCGACAATAGTGTTTGGCAGCCTCGCGAAGAAAACAACGGAAGGCGTAACACCCGACCCGCAATGGGACAAGAACACTCAGACCTGCTCAGGCACGTATTGCCACGGCAATTTCAAGAACGGCAATCAGAATGCAGCGCCGGTTCACAACAACCCGAACTCGGTTTACTGCGGTACATGCCACGGCAATTCCACGACGGGAAATCCCCTGCCCGGCGGAACGCATCCAACGAATCAGAATTGCTATTTATGCCATGGCGGCGTGATTAATTCAAACGGCGTCATAATAAATAAAAACCTTCACGTAAACGGAGTAGTAAATTTCAGCACGATGCATTAATATTTTAATAATAAAATCCCATCCCGCAAGGGATGGGATTTTTCTTCGTATAAGGCTGTTTTTTTGCCGCTTTCCGAGTAATTTCCATTCTTACAAGAGATTAATAAAATACACAAAAAATAGCAATTTATATGAAACGCTTTTGTTAGCGTTTATGTTATTAATTAGTAGAAAACTTTTATTCTAAAATTTGTATATTGTCTAAATAAAAAGCATATTAAATGAAGAAACTAATTTTATTGTCGGTATCGGCGCTGCTTATCGCGGGCTGTTCGAAGATGGAAGAAAAGAAGAACGTGTCGGATAACAAGACGATGCCGCCCGTACAGCAGAACATGCCAAATCCGCACGGAAACATGCCGCCCGACCAGATGAATCAGGGAAATATGGACGCGGCTCCCGATTCCGCGGTTGACCCGAAGGCAGACGAATTGTCGAAAGGCGCGTATGATTTCGAAAACAATTACAAGAAGGATAACGGAGTCAAGAAAGAACTAATAGCAAAGCATCTGGCGGCCGGTAATTACCTGATGTTCGAAGCGAATCTCAGCCCGAAAAAGAAATACAGACCCGCTCTTAAACATTACAAGAGAGTGCTCGAACTCGACTCTGAGAACGCCGAAGCGCAGAGGAACAAGAAGCAGATTGAAGAGATTTACGAAAGCATGGGAAGACCAATTCCGAACGACTAAAAATACAGTATGAACAACGCATATAAAATAATCGTTCTGATTTCGATAACGCTCGTGCTTATCGGCACGACGATAGTCCCGATTCCTTTCATACCCGGACTCGGAGACAAGGCGCGCATAATATACCTGCATGTTCCGATGTCGTGGATAGCGGTATTATCATTCCTTCTGTCGATGATTTATTCGGTACAGTATTTAAGGAAGAAAGACCTCTATCAGGACGTTAAGGCTCAGTCCGCGGCCGAAGTAGGTTTTCTATTCACAATACTCGCGACCGTGACGGGTTCTCTCTGGGCAAAGTTCAACTGGGGCTCTTTCTGGAACTGGGACCCGAGGGAAACATCGATATTCATACTGCTCCTGATTTACGGCGCGTATTTCTCGCTAAGGTCGGCAATCGAGAATCACGACCAGAAAGCGAAACTGTCATCGGTTTACGCAATCATAGCATTTGTTACCGTACCGTTCTTTATTTTCATAATGCCGAGAATCGTTGACTCGCTTCATCCTGCCGATACCATAGTGGATAATCAGGGAAAGATTAATATGAATCCGGTAATGCTTTCGATATTTCTTTTTTCCCTGTTCAGTTTTACGCTATTGTTTTTCTGGATATTGAACGTCCGGATGAGAACCGAAAAACTTAAATTATCAAGAATAAGCAAAAATAATTCATAATCATGATAGATTTTTTAGAACAGAACTCAATGTACCTCGTCCTGATAATTGCTCTCGTGATATGGGCGGGGATTTTCTTATACCTTAACAAAATTGACAGAAATCTCAAGAAGTTAGAAAGAGAGGAACAAAAATGACGAACAAAATCAAAATCGTAATCGCTTCGGTCATTGTTGTTGTATTTATTGTTGTAGGTTTCATCTCTTTTATGGATAACAAGGTTGAATACGCTTCATTCGTCGACGCGCAGAAAAAGCAGAAGACCGTCGAGGTCAAAGGAACCTGGGTAAAGGAGAAGGACGCGAAATACGACGCGGCTGCCAACACTTTTACTTTCTACATGAAAGACGACAACAACACCGAAATGAAAGTAGTGCTCGACGGAGCAAAGCCGAACAATTTTGACATCGCTACTATGGTCGTCGCCAAGGGGAGGGTGAAAGACGACACATTTTATGCGAAGGACATACTGACTAAATGCCCCTCGAAATACGAAGGCACGGGTGAAGACGTGAAGAACACATATAAACAACAATAATAACTCATAACCATATTATATGATTGGTAAAGTTTTAATCTATATTTCATTTGCCGCTTCGATTTTTTCAATGGCGGGATTTTTTCTCGCTCATTCTGGCAGGGATAAATTCCTCGGAATGGGAAGATTGTTCTTCCACATAACATCAATCGGCATAATAACTTCGGCGCTGTATCTGCTTTACATTATACTGACTCATCAGTTTCAGTTCGCTTACGTATGGGAGCAAAGCAGCACGGACCTTCAACTGCCGCTTCTGATATCCACATTTTACGCGGGACAGGAAGGAAGTTTCATGCTGTGGGCATTGCTCACTGCAATAATCGGCATATTCCTGCTGAACTTCGTTTCAAAAGGAGACAGGCTCGAGCCTCAGGTTATGCTTATATATACTCTTGTTCTGAGTTTTCTTACGCTCATACTTATCCTGAAGACGCCGTTCCATTATCTCTGGGAGGCGTTTCCGAAGGAAGTTGAATTCGGGTTCGTACCGCCTGAAGGCAGAGGTTTAAATCCCCTGCTTCAGAATTTCTGGATGTCTATTCATCCTCCGACATTATTCTTAGGATTTTCTTCGTTGACCGTTCCGTTCGCATTCGCGATAGGCTCTCTTCTGAAGAACGAATACGACAAGTGGGTTACGTTCTCCGTTCCCTGGCTCCTGTTCTCCGGCGGGATACTTGGACTGGGAATAATGATGGGCGGCTACTGGGCTTACGGAGTGCTCGGCTGGGGCGGCTACTGGGCGTGGGACCCTGTTGAGAATTCGTCCCTGATTCCCTGGATAATAAATGTCGCGAGCCTGCACACAATACTTTCTCAGAGAAAGACCGGCGGATACAAAAAAACAAATCTTGTGTTGAGCATACTCGCGTTCCTGCTCGTACTGTATTCGACATTCCTTACGCGAAGCGGAATACTCGGCGATTCGTCCGTTCATTCTTTCGTTGACCCGGGCGCGGTCGTGTATCTCGTTCTCGTGATTTTCATTTCGTCATTTACACTGATATCGCTGATAGCCATAATTTATAGATGGAAAAGCCTGAAAGACCTTCGGACCGAAAGTTCGAAATTCTTCACGAAGGAATCTTTCCTTATGATTGGCGCGCTGCTGCTTTGCGCTTCAGCGATTGTCGTATTTGTCGGAACCAGCCTGCCGATTGTTTCGAAGGCAACGGTCGAAGCGGACTTTTACAACAAGATGACAATGCCGATTGCGATATTCCTGATGATAACAATGGGCATCAGCCTTTACATCGAATGGAAGCAGACTGACTCAAAGAAGTTTTACAACAACCTGATTCTTCCGCTGATTTTGTCCGCGATTGTGACGGTCGTACTCATTGTAATCGGACTTTACGACCCGCTCTACATAATATTCGCTTTTGTATCTCTCGTAGCGTTCTTCATTAACGCGAGACTCGCCGTAAGGATAATAAGGAACGGGAAGATGAATTTCGGAGGAATGTTCGCCCACATAGGAATCGCGCTTTTCTTTCTCGGAGTAATCGGTTCGGGCAGGTACAGCCAGGAAACCAACCTGTCGCTCGAGCGGGACATTCCGAAAGAAGCGTTCGGATATAAATTTACTTACGTCGGCGCCACGCCTTTCATGGACCCGAATAACAAGCGGGACACCATGTACGCGTTCAATGTAACGGTTGAACAGGACAACAAGGAAATGACCATGAGACCGATAATGTTCATAAGTTCGTTCTCTAACGGCGTGATGAAAAATCCCGACATCGCGAATTTCGCGTACAAGGATTTGTACATCTCTCCTATGAGCCTTGAAGAACCGGAGCCGTTCCCGAAAGAAGCGACTTTCGACCTGAAGAAGGGCGCTGTTCAGAAAATATATGACATGGATGTCGAGTTTGTTGATTTCGATTTCGGCAATATGGAAAAGGGCGGCAAGGAAATGGCTTCGGGAAATTACACCCTCGGAGCGATTGTTAAGGTCAGCGACGGAAAGAACAGCGAGACATTAAACATAAGAACTGCATTCGCTAACGGAGTGCCATCACCGACGCCGTCGATGATGACAAGCAACAGGAATTACGAATTCTATTTCCTGAATATGAGCGTCAAGGGCGAAGAGCAGGGCGGAACGACTGCCAGGGTCTCCATAATTGACAGGAACAAGAACTATAACGTTGCCCAAAACGAAACGCTCGTAATCGAAGCATCGGTGAAACCGTTCATAAGCGTGCTCTGGACGGGCGTGGTGCTGCTGTTCGCGGGATTTATCGTGTCGATAATCAGACGCAGAAAAGAAATTGCCCTGAAATTTCCCGAGACTGCATCGGATAAGAAAAGCAATCAAAAGTCGAAGAAATAATATTTAATTTATTTCGGGTTAACAACAGGAACTCCGCTTCGGCGGAGTTCCTCGTTTATCACGCCTTTTTGTATTTTATTATTGCTCTAAATGGATAAAATTCCTGCGTCATGTATCTTCGGACAAAATATTGCCTCCGCGTTAACCGGAGAAGCATCCGGTTTATAATTCTTCTCGCCGCGGTTTACGCGCTTTCATTTTCCTGCGCACTTTCCCAGACTCTTGTAGGCACGGTTACTTTTGAAGGGAATGCCGTCTTTTCAGACAATGAACTGAAAGGTTCTATGATACTTAAAGCCGACAAGAAATTTTCCGAAGAGCAGTTGTCGTCGGACCTCAAGTCGATACGGGAAAAGTACAGGTCATCAGGATACCTGAGCGCCAGAATTTCGGACGTCGTGAAAAAATTTACTTCGGATTCATCGTATGCGGACATAAGGATTTCTATATTCGAGGGCAAGCCCGCTCTTATAGGAGAAATTAACATCAGGGGAAACAGGACAATTTCATCGGCCGAAATAAAAAAGATTTTTGAGACGAAGACAGGAGAAGTGCTCGACAACAATACGCTCTCAAACGACATAAAAGCGCTTCTCGAGGCGTACGAGAAAAAAGGGAACCTGTTCACGAAAGCGGTCATCGATGAAATCACGCTTTATGACGATTTAAATCCTAAAATCAGAATCGGAATTACAATAAAAGAGGAATCGAAGATTAAAATCGCGAACGTCAGGATTAAAGGAAACGAGGATACCGATGACGACGTCATACTACGCGAATTGAGAATAAAGGACGACAGGACGGTAACGCGAGAAGCGATGAGCGATATGAAATTCCGTCTTGAAAAACTGAATATATTTTCGTCGGTCGAAGAGCCGCAGATTTACACCATTCCGAACCGAAACGAATCGGGTCTTCTTATAACCGTCAGGGAGGGGAACACGAACACCTTCGACGGCATACTCGGCTATGTTCCTCCCGTCACGGAGGGAGAGAAAGGATATTTCACGGGTCTCGTCAATCTGTCGTTCAGAAATCTATTCGGAACCGCACGCAGGCTCGACGCGAGATGGCAGCAGGAAACAAAATCGACGCAGGAACTCGAACTGAAGTATTCCGAGCCTTACTTTTTCGGTCTGCCTCTGAACGTCAGCGGAGGTTTTATTCAGAGGATACAGGATACGAGTTACACGCACAGGAAATTCGATTTCAGAGGCGACATTCTCGTCAGCGACAGGTTCACGCTCGGATTCACGGCGGGCATCGACAGAGTCATACCGCCAGATTCGGCAGTCGCCTATACCATTGCGGATTCGAGGGTTCTTTATGGCGGGACTGAACTGCGTTACGACAGCAGGGACAACGTTTACATTCCCGTCTCGGGAATTGTTTACCGCGTGAATTACGCGTACGGCGACAAGAAAATATACTCCGCGCAGTCGGAAGTGAATCAAAGTTTCTCACTTCAAAGATATTCGATGGACATAGATTTTTACTCGTCGTTTTTCAGAAGGCAGTCGCTTCTTATCCGGTTCTTTATCGGGCAGGTTACTTCAGGCAAACTCGAAGACGCTGATTTTTACAAGGTCGGCGGAATAAAAAATGTAAGAGGCTACAGGGAGGAACAGTTCCGCGCATCGAAACTCACTTACGGAAACATAGAACTCCGCTACGCGTTCTCGAGAAAGAGTTTCGGCCACGTTTTCTTCGACCCCGGCTACTACTACAGACCCCCGGACGAAATCAACGGCATTCCAAAACAGGAGGGATTCATTTACGGTTACGGGCTTGGAATCCGCCTTGAGACTGCGATTGGTATCGTCGGCGTTAGTTACGCTATCGGAAAAGGCGACGGAATGCTCGACGGTAAAATCCACTTCGGGCTTGTAAATGAGTTTTAATTTACATAAAATTCCTGAAAGGTTTTGTTAAATTTTTTCATAAGGGGGAATATTATGAAGAAAATTATACCTCTGCTGTTTTTTTTATGCGCGGTTCTAACCCTTAACGCCCCTGTCCCGGCTCAGGGACAGTATTACTGGCACCAGCCGCAACGTATAACGAGCGGATACATTGACAAAAATCCTTCATTCGGCAGGTATAATATTCCCGGTTCTCCAGTGTTCAACATATTCAATTGGGAGTTTTTCGTGTTTGAAAGAACGACGGCGACAACCACACATATATGCGCTCAGAAGATGGGTTCAACAGGTCCGATTGAAAGCGTCGTATATCTTACTTCAAACGCCTCGTCAAAACGCAACCCCGCAATATCATACGGAAAAGGAGGTTACAATTATTACGGCGATATAAGCAGC
>CAZOQR010000022.1:0-19681 GCA_964581915.1 uncultured Ignavibacteriaceae bacterium
ACTCCGTAATCATTCATCATTTTATCAATATTCTGAACCCCGGTCGACAATTTCGTGAACCCGCTGACCTGATTCTTGAACTTGATATTAATAGTACCCACCTGGTACATTTCTCCGTACGAGCGTTTTATAACGTTCCCGGAAATAATATAGTTTCCCTTTCCGCTGAATCCAAAAATCGAAAATGCTAAGGATATTATAATTAATATCGCTGCCGGGAAATGTAATCTGGAAAAATAGTTTTTCATATGCTAAAATAAAAAGTTAGTATTTATTGAAAATAGCAAAATATAAATTACATTTAAATTTATTTTTGAATACTCAAGTATTTTTTGTTTTGACTATTTATTATCGTTCCAAAAATCAATATTTATTCGAACATATGTACAGCATTCTTTATAAATACAGGCTTGGAAAGGCATTTTATATAAACGATACGTTAACCGTTTCTAAACTGTTGCTGGGCAAATTCCTTGTCAGAAAATACAAGGACTCTTACCTCTGCGGGAAAATCGTTGAAACCGAAGCCTATCTCGGCGACACCGACCCTGCCTGCCACGCTTACGGCAGAGTCACACCCAGAAATGCCATTATGTTCAAGGAAGGCGGTATCGCTTACGTGTATTTTATTTACGGCAATTACTTCTGCTTTAACGTTGTAACGGAAAAAGAAGGAATCGGAGCGGCAGTGCTGATAAGGGCTTTGGAGCCGGTGGCGGGTCTGGATACGATGAAATTGCTTAGAGGCAGGATTAAAAGAGAGCACGACATCACGAACGGACCGGCAAAACTCTGCCTGGCATTAGGCATTGACGGTAATTGTAACGGAGCCGATTTGCAGTCTAAGGATTTGTTCATTTCGGAAGACGCCGCAAAAGGAAATTTCACGGTTGCCGTGAGCCGGAGAATCGGCATTGAAAAAGGAAGTCATTTTCCTTACAGGTTTTTTATAAAAGATAATCCATTTGTCACAAGACATAAATTGAACAAGCAAATAATTACGGAGATTAACCATGAAAATTAAATTCTGCGGCGCCGCGAAAACGGTAACAGGCTCCCAGCACCTCCTTGAAATAAACGGAAAGAAAATACTTCTCGATTGCGGTCTTCATCAGGGAAAGCGGGAAGAATCGTACGATATGAACAAGAACTTCATGTTCGACCCATCTGAAATACACTGCGTTATTCTTTCTCATGCTCACATCGACCATGCGGGCAACCTTCCGATGCTCGCGGCGAAAGGATTCAGAGGCTTCATTTACTCAACACCCGCCACACGCGACCTTTGCTCGCTTATGCTGCTCGACAGCGCTTACGTGCAGGAAAAAGACATTGAATTCGTTAACAAGAGAAGGGCTAAAAAAAATCAGCCGCTTTTTAAACCGTTGTATTCCGTAGAAGACGCGAAAAACGTTCTTACCCAGTTCAGGACAGTCTCGTACGAAAAGCCTTTCGGCATTAACGGTCTCGGAAGCGATATCACGGCGACATTTTACGATGCAGGTCATATTCTCGGCTCGGCGCAGATTGTCCTCGAATTGCGAAACGGCGGGAACCCGTTAAGGATTGGGTTTACAGGCGACCTTGGCAGGAAGGAACTGCCGATACTAAAGGACCCGCGTTTCATGGGCAACGTCGATTATCTGCTCTGCGAATCGACGTACGGAGGTCTTTACCACGAACCCGCTTCATCAATCGAACAGAGCCTGCTCGAAACGATTGACGAAGCCCTGAAACGGAACGGCAAAATAATCGTTCCTTCTTTCAGCGTCGGCAGAACGCAGGAACTGATTTATGAAATCACCAAGATGAACGCTTCGGGGAAACTTCCGAAATTTCAGGTTTATGTCGATAGTCCGCTCTCCGTCAACGCGACGGCGATTTTCAAAGTTCATCCCGAATGCTTCGACGAAGAAACCTTCGGACTTTTAACCTCGGGCGTCGACGTGTTCGGTCTCGACAACGTGAAGTACATCAAGGAAGTTGCCGAGTCAAAGAAACTGAACTCTACAAAGAAACCGTGCATGATAATTTCAGCGTCAGGAATGTGCGAAGCGGGACGGATTCTTCACCACCTCGCGAACAACGTCGGCAACCCGAAAAATACAATAATGATAATCGGATACATGGCTGAAAACACTCTCGGACGGCAGTTGATAAAAGCTTCTGATAAGCAGAACTACAAGGTGAAAATATTCGGAGAGGAGCATACGGTGAAAGCGAAAGTCAAAATTCTCAATGCCTTCTCCGCGCACGCGGACAGCGGTGAAACGCTCGATTATCTTAAACAGTTTGACAAAAACAAAATTAAAAAACTCTTCCTGGTGCACGGCGAATCGCCCCAACAGGATAACCTGAAAATGATTCTCAACTCAAACGGATTTAAAAACATCGAGATACCGTCCAGAGGTCAGGAATTCGAACTTAATTGATTTTTCTGCGCGAAGGTTAAACAAGAAGGGCTGTACAAACAGCCCTTCTTTAATTCGTAAGAAGTCCAATAAACCCGTGTAACGCTAATGTGAAATCATTTCCTGTCCGTGCACATCGATTCATACAAAGCGATGTATTCAGCGGACGACTTCTTCCAACTGAAATCCATTTTCATTCCGCGGAGCATCACACTTTTCATAAAATCCTTATCGGGGAATAATTTCATTGAACGTAAAATCGTGTCGGAAAATTCTCTCTGCTCGAATTCGGTAAATACAAATCCGTTACCTCCGGATTCGTCCGAAACATCAGTGACGGTATCGGCAAGACCGCCGACTTTCCTTACTACCGGAACCGTCCCGTAAATCAGGCTGTACATCTGATTCAATCCGCAAGGCTCGTACCTCGAAGGCATCAGGAAAAAGTCGGAACCGGCAGTTATTTTGTGTGCAAGTTCGTTGTTATATTCGAGGAACACTTTAATTTTATCCCTGTTCTTTGAGGACAACTCTTTCAACTTTGTTTCGTACTTCTCTTCACCCGAACCGAGCACGACCAATCTGAAATCCCTGTCATTATTCTTTTCGAAGAATTCAATTACAAGTTCAATTCCCTTTTGCCACGCCAGCCGGGTGACGATTCCGTATAAAGGAACGTCCGAAGTACAGTCAAATCCCGCAGTTTTCAACAAATCAACTCTGTTTGCCGCTTTCCATTCAGGATTCGCCGCGGAATAATTCCTCGCGAGATAATTATCTTTCACGGGATTCCACTCATCTGTGTCAATTCCGTTAAGAATCCCCTTGATGGCGCCTTCCCGAGATTTTAATACACCTTCAAGACCGGAGCCGAACTCGGGGGTCGTTATCTCTCGCGCGTATGTCGGACTCACTGTCGATATCGAGTCCGCGTAAAAGATGCCCGTCTTAAGCAAGTTCGCGTTTCCGTTAAACTCAAACGGTCCGCCAAGCACGAAACAACTCTCGCCGAATCCCGCTTTTGTCACTGTTTCGGGCTCAAATATCCCCTGATAACCGATATTGTGGATGGACAACAGCGATTTTGATTTGCCGAACAAAGCATCCCAGGAATACTGTAGTTTCAGCATCGCCGGTATGTATGACGATTGCCAGTCATTGCAGTGGAAAACGTCCGGAGACCATCCTTTATGCTGAAGAACTTTCAGCACCGCGTGCTGAAAAAAAATAAATCTTTCGTTCTCGTCATCGTCCGAAGTATATACCTTGCCTCTTCCGAAATAATACGGACAATCTATAAAATAAAAACCGACTCCCGACCCGCCCGAGCGCTCGAAAAGTCCGAATTCGCATCCGCGTCCGCCGATTTCTACGGATGTTAACGGGAAATCAGACCTGACTATATCGTGCTTTTTCGCGTCAATTATATCGTATAAAGGCAGAAAAACCTTTACATCCGCTCCGTTATCGGATAATGCTTCAGGCAGCGAGCCGCTAACGTCGGCAAGCCCGCCTGTCTTAACGAAAGGAGCGCATTCGCTGGTGACAAAACAGATTTTCATAATTCAATTTCAGTAAAATTATCCAATATTTCATCAATAAGAAATGAAAAGAAAAATTAATCCGAAGAAATCAGCGGTAATCTCAGGCTGCAAATACTGTTTTTGCGTTTGAATTTTTAAATTGATTGTAACCGCATCCGCGGTGTCAGGAATTATTCAACACGGCACTATTTTACGTATTTACATTGACTTGTTATTCTTTGCGAAAATACGTAAAATTATCGTTTATTATAAAATTAAACCGCAATATGAAAAGGCAGAAAACATTATTCCTTTTACTTGTTATTACGATTATTTCATCCATGTTTCTCGTGTACGGATGCAACAAGAAAAATAAATCCGTAGTTGCTGAAATAGGAACCGAGAAAATTCTTATGTATGAATTCGAGAACCAGTTTCTGAGGTCCATCGGAAACAATACTGACTCGGCTAAAAAGACCACGATGGAGCAGAGAAAAGATTTTCTCGACCTGATGATTAAACTCAAACTAAAAGTTCTTGATGCGACGGAAAAAGGTTATTTGGATTCTCCCGATATCAAGAATGACATAGATAATTACAAAAAGAACTACATATCCGCGTTCCTTATCGACAGGAAAGTCGTCGACCCGCAGATAAAAGAACTCTATGAAAAGAAGAAATACGAAGTCAGGGCATCGCACATACTGATTAACCTTCCGCAGACAGCGACCCCGGAAGACTCCGTGAAGGCGTACGAAAAGGCGAACAAGGTAATAGAGCGGCTTAAAAACGGCGAAGATTTCGGTCTCGTCGCGGGTGAGATGTCGGAAGACCCGTCAGCCAAAACAAACGGCGGCGACCTGTATTATTTCACGGGCGGAATGACGGTGCCTGAATTTGAAGAAGGCGTTTACAAACTCAGTGTCGGCGATTTCACAAAGAAGCCCATCAGAACAATGTTCGGACTCCATATCGTAAAACTAACCGATAAGAAGAAAAGAAACGACGGCATCAAGGCATCGCACATACTCATACAGACGCAAAAAGATTCACTCGGAAATGTTATAGATTCGGTCGCTTCATTCAATAAGATTCAGGAAATTTACGCGAAACTTAAAGCAGGCGAAGATTTCAGTAAACTCGCGGTCGAATTTTCGCAGGACCCGGGTTCCGCGCCCAAGGGCGGCGACCTCGGATTCTTTGACAGAAGAAGAATGGTGCAGCCTTTCGACAGCACTGCTTTCACGCTCAAGACCGGAGAGTTCTCAACACCGGTTAGAACACCTTACGGCTGGCATATAATTAAGGTCACTGAAATCAAACCCTATGCAGACTTCGATAAAGCAAAAGACCAGTTGAAGAATGATTTCAAGAGAAGCCCGATTTACAAGACGGAATACGATAAATATGTAGCGAAGTGTCTCAATGATTTCAACCTTAAACTCGATAAAGACGGAATGGCGTTTCTCTACACGAAAATCGATTCGACCAAGAACATCGGAAGCGTGATGTTCGACAGCCTTTTCAACGCGCCCGAAAGAAATACAAAACTGGCAGCGTATGACGGAGGAGTTGTCACTCTCAATGACGTAATGACTTATCTTCAGAACTCGAAAGAGCAATACACGTTCCCGGCTACCCCGCAGACATTCAAGACTATAATTGATGAAGTTGTGAAGGGCCCGGTATTGTCTGCCGTTGCACTTAAAGAAAAAATCGACAAGGACGAGGATTATCTCGACCTGATGAAAGAATACGTGTCCGGACTCCTTCGTGAAAAAATCGACCTCGAACAGATTTCGAGCAAGATAAAAATCAGCGACGAGGACATTCAGAAATACTATGATTCGCATCTCTCGCAGTATACTTACAAGGACGGAACGGAAGACAAATACAGGCCGCTCGAAGAAGCGAAATCGGAAATAACGAACATACTCAGACAGGAAAAGTTCGTGGAAACCGAAAAAGCCTACATCGAAACTTTGAAACAGAAATATCCGGTGAAAATCAATACCGAAGAATTAGTAAAAGCATTTAAAGATTAGAATAATTGAATATATCCAAACTTAGATTTATAATCCTGCTGCTGTTCATTACAGCGGCAGGATCTGTTTCTTTCGGACAACAGGAGGGAGACAGAATTATTGCCATAGTCGGCAACGACGTAATCCTTGAATCCGACCTGCAGTATCAGTTGCAGATGTACGCGAGGCAGAATCAGGTTACAAACGTTACTCAGCAGATTATACAGCAGATTTTTCAGCAGATGCTGACGGACAAAATAATTCTCGCGAAAGCGGAACAGGACAGCGTTACCGTAAAGGACGAGGAAGTTAACAAGGAACTCGACTACAGGCTGAAATCCATCGTCGAACAGGTCGGCTCGGAAGAGCGCATACAGGAAATTTACGGAATGCCTCTCGTTAAAATCCGCCTCATGCTAAAAGACGACCTGGTCAAGTCGATGAAAACCAATAAACTCAAGAGGAAAAAATTCGGCAATCCGGTAAAAGTGTCGGATAAGGAGGTGAGGGATTTCTACACCGAGTTCAGAGACAGCATTCCTCCGGTCCCCGAGGAATTCGAACTCTCGCACATATACCTTGCGAGAAACCTCACTCAGGGCGAGAAACTCCTTGCCAAGGAAAAAGCGCTCGTCATTCTCGACAGCATCAAATCAGGAGTCGACTTCTCCGAACTGGCTAAGAGGAATTCCGACGATAAGGGTTCCGCTCTCAACGGAGGCGACCTTGGATTCGCCAAGAAAGGCGTCTTTGTCAGAGAGTTCGAGGAAGCGCTTTTCACGCTTAACGTAGGTGAAGTGTCAGGAGTTGTCGAGACCGAATACGGTTATCATATAATAAAACTTCTTGAAAAGAAGGGCGAGCAGTGCCACGGACAGCATATCCTCGTGGCATTCAAAAAACTCGAATCTTCCGACCTTGAGACTATAAACAAACTTCTCGGCATCAGGGACAGCATTGCTTCAGGCAGACTCACCTTCGAGGACGCCGCGAAGAAATATTCACAGGACCCGGAATCAGCCGTCAAAGGCGGTTATCTCGGATTCATACCCGTTGATAAACTCGACAGCGCATATATTGACGCGCTCAAAGAACTTGAAATTGGCGGCATCTCAAAGCCCGTGAGGTCGGGAACAGACAGGGACTACGGTTACGAACTGGTTCTCCTGAAAAGCAAATCGGAGCCCCACACGATTTCGCTCGACAGGGATTTTGAAAGAATCAGGAAATTCGCTCAGGTGTACAAGGAAAACAAGGCGTACGACGAATGGATAGAAGAACTTAAAAAATCGGTTTACGTCGACGTTAAATTCTGATGAATGAATATTTTTCAGTCAGGATTGTACGGTTATATTCTTTTCGCGTTTTTGCTGGGTTTATCCTCTGCGGTTTCAATACTGTACTACAGGAAATCCGGACTGTCAAAGTTTAAGAAAGCGGTGCTGGTTCTGTTGAGAACCGCATCGCTTTTTCTTATTATCGCTCTCCTTCTAAATCCGCTGATGAACGTCTCCGTGTTGTCTGAGAAATCAGGCGCTGACGTTATTCTTATAGACAACAGCAGAAGCCTTGAGATAGAGAACAGGTCCGCCGATCTACAGCCGGCCGCGGAGGAGGTCAGAAAATTTTCCCCGGATTACAGGACATTCTCATTCGCGAGCGGACTGCTCGGAGAGATAAAAGACGACAACTACTTCATCGGCTCGCCCATCAGGACATACTCAAGCAATCTTGCGGCGGCACTGGAGGAAATTTACTCGATGCCGAAAGATTATTCCGTTAACTCGGTAACCGTCATATCGGACGGCTTAATCGAGAAAAGCGGCACTCTAATTCCGACGGCAAAAAAAATCGGCGCTCCGTTTTATTACATCCTCATCGGGGATACAGTACAAAAAAACGACCTTGTTATTTCTAAAATATTCTATAACAGGAATTCTTATGCGGGCAGTACTTCCCCGGTAAAAGTGCTTATAAATTCCTACGGTTACAGAAATTTAATCAGAGTAAGACTTTTCGAGGAAAACATTCTTAAAGAAACAAAAGAGGTTTTGACCGATATTTCTTCAACGGAATATCTTCAGGAGTTTAAAATATCGTCACCCTCAACGGGAATTAAGAAATACAGTGTCAGAGTTGACACGCTCGGCGGCGAGGTCACTACACTCAACAACAGCAGGGACTTCTTCATCAAATACATAGACAATAAGTTTAACCTGCTCGCGGTTGCGGGAAGCCCGGGCGCAGATTTATCCGCACTCAAGCAGGCGCTCTCAAAAACTGATAATTTTAAGACGGATTTTTTTGTACAGAAATCTCTTGACTCATTTTATGAAGGAATCCTTCCCGCTTTGAGCGGGTACGATGCCGTGATGTTGTCGGGTTTTCCGCTTGCAGGCACGGATAAAAAAATCACCGCGCAACTTTCGGCTGAAATTGAGAGATACGGCACGCCCGTTATTTTCCTGAACGCGTCAAATACGGGGTATGAGGACCTGAAGCAGTTTGAAAAATTTCTTCCGTTCACCGTTGGAGGCAATGCAGACGCGCCTTACACGAGTGCCGTGCGGGTGCTGGATTATGACTTCCCGGAGCAGCCCGAATCAATAAGGAAAATCAACCTGCTTCCCTCCGCTTTTTATTCGAAGAATTCTTTTATCCCGAAACCGGGAACGGTCACTCTGGGAATTACGTCTTCGGGAAGCGAACCCGCGATTCTTTTTCACAACGACGGCAAGACAAGGTCCGCCTCATACCTCGGTTACGGATTTTATAAATGGTCGCTCAATGCCGGAATTAACACGGGGAACATGCTTGAGAATCTCGTATCCGTTTTATTCAACCTCGTGCTGGATGAAAACAAATCCAACAGGTTTACCATACGCGCGGATAAGGACTATTACGCCGTTTCAGAACCCGTTTTTATAAAAGCGTTTACGGGCAAGACTGACGCTTCGCTGACGTCCGTTAGGCTGAATATCACGGGAAAGAGTTCGTCAGATGTAATTGAAATGCAGAAGTCCGATGAGGGCGTTTATTCAGCCGTCTTCACCCCTTCATATGAATCCGACTTTACAGCCGAAGGAGTTCTCTTCGTAAGCAATCAGGCCGCGTCAAGCGACATTATCAGATTCGCTTCCGGCTTGCCCGTGGATGAATTTATCGTTACAAAATCTTCAGACGATGTTCTCAGGACCCTTTCCGCAAGCACCGGAGGCGTCAGCCTTAAAGAGTTTGATAAAAGCAAATTCGAAAGACTGAGCAAGGACAAGATGACGGATTCTAATAAGCGCAAGATACTGTTCCGCGATTCTGTCATTCTGCTCATCGCGATTATATTTTTGCTTTCGCTTGAATGGTTCCTGAGAAAACGGTTCAACCTGCCGTGACGCATTATGATTGATTAATTTTTCCTTTATTCATATTTTATATTTTAATCTTGGCAAAATGAAAAACACTCTAAAGATATTTTCGGTAATGTTCTTTTTGTTGTTTTGCTCACAGGCATTTTCACAGCAATACTGGCTGAGCATGGACAGCCCCGTCAATCTTCACCTCAAGCGGGCGTGTTTTCTTGACAGCAATAACGGATGGATTTGCGGCGATTCGGGTTTAATTATGAAAACAACTAACGGCGGCCAGAACTGGATTAGGCAAAACACCAAAATCAATTATTTGATTCATGATATTTTCTTTCTTAATAAGCGGCTCGGCTGGGCCTTATCCTGGAACATATTTAATCCTCTTCCGCCCTACGGCACTTTCGTATTGAGAACTACGGACGGCGGAACGAACTGGGACACCACACACTTCCCTTCTGAAAACGTATACATACGCACCGTGTATTTTCAGGATTCGCTGTACGGTTTCATGGGAGGAACGTTCAGGAATATTATGAGGACCACGGACGGAGGCGCCAACTGGCTTGACGTTCAAATAGACTCCCTGCTCGTTATGTATTTCCCGGTGAATAATTTTACCTTTTACAGCAACAACTACGGTTTTGCGTGCGGAGGACAGATGGATTTCGCGGGAGTTCTTTGGAGAACTACAAACCGCGGCGTCAGGTGGACACCCTCGCTCGTAGCGGCTGAGCCTGCCTGGAACGTTTACTTCCTCGACTCACTGCGGGTAATAGGAATGACGGGCGACTTCGAATACGGTCCAAGCCTTATAAATTCCACAAACGCAGGGGCTTCCTGGAAATATACATACCTCGGGCTTTTCGGCTTCCCTTCCGAAATGGCATACAGAACAAAATACGACGCCTGGGCACCGCTCGGTTTCTCACAGAGATTCATGCATTCTGTCGATTCGGGTTTTACCTGGGTCGAAGTCGAAACGCCTGATTCCGCCGTCGTGAACCAGGTTCTTTTCACGGACCCTCTGCACGGGTATGCGGTTTGCGAAGACGGAAAATTTTTAAAGTTTAATTCCGCGGTGATAGGAGTTGGAAACATTGCTTCGGAAGTTCCGGATAAATTTCTTTTAAATCAGAATTATCCCAACCCGTTTAATCCTCTTACGAATATTACATACGAACTTAAGTCCAACAGTTACGTTATTCTCGATATCTACGATATCAACGGACGATTCGTCAGGAAACTTTTTGACGGTTACCGGAATTCGGGTAAATACAAACTTAAGTTTGACGGAGGAAATCTCCCATCGGGAGTTTATTTTTACAGGATTACCGTGAGAGACCTCACAGGTAAATCCAGCATATTCGCTACCGAGACTAAAAAAATGCTGTTGGTAAAATGATATCCGGTTATAAAATATTCCCCCGCGGTCGACAGGCGGGCTTCAGAAAATAATAATTATTACTATGAAAACACTATTAATTTTATTATTCGGAGTAACTCTGTTTTTCGGCACAACATTCGCGCAGGAAATTAGCACGCAGACGAAGAACAAACCTTTGCTGACGATTGAAACTTCCGGCTCGTTTGACCTTCCCGTAATGGACCTGAGCGCGGGCGACGGGCTCAGAGGCATATGGGCGTTTCAGGACTACGGCGCTAGTACAGGATTCGGTACCGTGCTGAATTTTAAGTTCGCGGTTTACCAGAGCAAAAGCCTTCAACTGAGAACCTACGCGTCATTCGGCTATACACACTTCGTCAACGACGACAGCAGGGCGTTTAAACTCTATGACAACGCAGGTACGGTATCTTATGGATTCCCGTATGTAAGAACCTTTGCAAGCGTTCAGAGTGTACAGGGCGTTAGCAATATGAGAATGAACATGCCATATCTCGCGCTTGGATGCGAACTCGGAGTATATACGGACAGAAAAAACAGGTCGTCGCTTAATTTCGGACTCGATTATAACTTCAACGTTATCACAGGAAGAATATATCAGACAATTCCAGGAGAAAACGAAACCTATACCACTTATAAATCAAATTTAAGAACCGGCATCGGCGCTAACGTGTCGTATTCTTACAAGTTTCATGATTACCTCGGATTCCACGTAGGAACGAGATTCACTTTGCCGAACCTATTCGGAAAGGCTTCGGAAATGACAGACGAAAGTTGGTACATGTACCTGCTCGATAAAGGTAATTCATCGCTGAACCCGAACCTTACAGGCAGCCGGAACATGGGCTATTTCAAATTCTACGGCGGACTCTCGCTGTTTTTCGGGAAGATGTAATAAGTCCACTTTATTGTTCGTAATAATGAGTCTTTGATATTTTAACTTCCTTTCCGGAGGTCCAATATAATTATATCTTCGTTTAAAATGTCTGCGATTATATCATCCCCGTATAAGTGAGCGCGGATATTTTCTCCTCTTATTAGAGAGTTTCCGATTTTTATTAAATAAAGACTTCTGAGAAACAATATCTTTGATCTCTTTTGTAACCCCACCTTTTAAGGTGGGGAAAAAGTAAACACAACATAAGGACTTTAGTCCTTAAAGTAGACGAAAATTGTGGGCTAAAGCCCTTTTTTTAGTACTCTTTTCCCCCACTCTAAAGAGTGGGGTTATTATTCATTTTCTAATATTTACCATAGGCGTTTTTCATAAGTCTCTAAATAAAAATCAGGACTCTGCTCTTGAAAGCGCGCGTATATAAAGGAAACCCCGCGCATTGTGCGTGAAACCGAACAAAGGAATGAATTCAGGAAAGAATCGCAGCAGGTAATTTTTTAAATAATCTCACGTCAGATTCTTGGGAGGCGGAGTCTGTACATCATAAAAGACTTTCAAAATTGGAACAAAAATGAAATTAAAGCACTTATCCTCTCTCCAAGATAAGCCGCCGTCAAACTCCAATGGTAATCCCGCGTCAACGATTAAATTTTTTATTATGTTGCTCGTCGGCGCTTTTGAAAACTTGTCCGTTATGTTAAAGCAGAAGAACAATTCGAAAACCTCTCCGAGTTTTGTCTCGTTCTCGTCCGCAAGACACGTGATTTCAACGCTGTCGCCGTTAATCTTTACACTCGACACGTCGTAGTACTTCCCGAAATACCTGAATTCCCTCTTATGCTCCCAGTGCAGATTCACGTCACCGCTCTCGTAAACGTCCCTCGTTACATTGATTACGGTAAGTTCCTCCCTGTCAATGTAATTCTCAAGTTTCCCGAAAGCCTCTTTCTTGAAAAAATATTTCAACTCAAAGTACATTAATACGTAGCCCGCCGAATTGAAAACAAGCATAAGTATCAATAATATTGAAATACTTTTTTTCACTAACTTAAATGAGAGATTTATTGTTACTTTAATATATTGACAAATAATAATTTTTTCAACATTAAATGCATGTATATATTAATTTCTTTATTTGTCCGGAATTTCTAATTTGAATAATGAAATCACTTTTACCCTTATTACCATACTTAAAAGCCGAAAAATGGAAACTTATTTCAGGTACTGTATTTATCGCTATCAGCATCTTTCTGCAAAGCCTCTATCCTATGGTAATAGGTTCTGCTGTGGATGAAATTACTAATAAAACATCAAATATTTCATATATTTCTTACGCCCTGATAAGCGTGGGGCTTATTCTTGTCGGCGGTTTCTTTCTCTTCCTCACAAGAAGAACGATAATCGTATCGTCGCGCGAAATCGAAAACGACCTCAGGCACGATTTTTTCGGGCATCTGATGAAACTTCCGAAAGAATTTTTCGACAGGAACTCGACGGGAGACCTGATGGCTCACGCGACGAACGACATCAACAACATCAGAAATTTCCTTGGACCCGGAATCATGTACTCGATTCAAACGGTGCTGCGGACCGTCGTAACTCTCGCGATAATGTTCGGAATCAGCGTGAAAATCTCGCTTCTCGCTCTCATTCCGCTGCCGCTGATAACGCTGCTCGTTTACAAGGTGATGAAAAAAGTTTACGGCAGGTCGCAAAAAGTTCAGGAATCTTTTTCGGACCTGACGACTAAAGTTCAGGAAAATTTCGCGGGCATAAGAGTCGTTAAATCGTATGTCCGGGAACTTTCCGAAATAGAAAGGTTCGAAAGGGTCTCGGCGGATTATCAGAAAAAGAGCCTCGCCCTCGCGCGCCTGCAGTCATATTCGTTTCCGATGATGTTCCTTCTCACGAGCGTTTCGATAATAATCGTGGTTTACTTCGGAGGAATCGAGGTAATAAAAGGAAACCTCACGCTCGGAAACGTAACGGAGTTCATCGTTTACCTCGGTCAGTTAACCTGGCCGATGATAGCGTTCGGTTGGGTCATAAACCTTGTACAGCGCGCCTCGCCGTCTATGGACAGGATTATGAAAATAAGAAACACGAAACCGTCGGAGGAACGCGGCGGCGAATCTTCTCAGGAACGCGTAAAAGGCGATATAGAGTTCAGAAACGTTTCATTCAAGTACCCTTCAACGGATGTTTATGTGCTGAAGAATATCAACCTGAAAATTCCGGAAGGAAGCAGCCTCGGTATAATAGGTCAGACGGGCTGCGGAAAATCGACACTCGTAAACCTGATACCGCGCGTTTATGAAACCCTCGAAGGTGAAGTGCTGATTGGCGGCAGGAACGTTAAATCCATTCCGCTCCATTCTCTCAGACAATCAACAGGCGTCGTGCCGCAGGAATCTTTTCTGTTCTCCGACACTATCGGTAACAACATTTCGTACTCTTCCGACACGGCGGATGAGGAGCAAATCATACGGGCTTCGGAAATCGCTGGTCTTTACAAGGACATAAATATTTTTCCGGATAAGTTCAGGACTCTTATCGGGGAAAGAGGCGTAACGCTCTCGGGCGGACAGAAGCAAAGAACTTCAATCGCCCGCGCGGTTTACAAGAAACCCGATATACTCATACTCGACGACTCTCTCTCCGCGGTCGACACTAATACGGAAGAGGAAATACTAAAAGGGCTTAAGGATGTCCTAAGGGACAGGACTACAATCGTTATATCGCACAGGATTTCAACGCTGAAGAATCTCGATAAAATCATAGTGCTGGATAATCACACGATAACCGAAGAAGGAACACACGAGGAACTCATCGCGAAAAAAGGATTTTATTATAACGTTCACGTCAAGCAATTGCTTGAAGAGGAAATCGAGGAGATGTGATATGACAGTAAGAAAAATCACGCATAAGAAAGAAGAAGAAGCGCTCGGCAAGCCCCTCGATTCGGTTCTTTTTAAAAGACTTCTTCAGTACTTCAGACCTTATCTGAAATATATTATACTTGCGGTGTCGCTTACAATATTCATAGCGGCTCTTTCCGCGGTGCGGCCAAGGCTCACGCAGATTGCAATTGACGACAACATCGTCCGAAAGGACATACCGGGCTTGCAGTTGATAATAATTCTTCTGATAGCCACTCTCGTGCTTCAGGGAATAATTCAATACGCTATGACGTACCTGACAAGTTGGATAGGTCAGAAAATCATTTACGACCTGAGAAAAAAGATTTACACTCACGTGCTCAACCTGAACCTGAAGTTCTTCGACAACAACCCGATAGGCAGGCTAGTTACGCGCGTTACAAACGACGTGGAGGTGCTTTATGAAGTATTCTCGTCGGGTCTCGTCACGGCTTTCGGAGATATTCTGACGATTTTATGGATTCTGTATTTCATGTTCACGCTCGACGTGAAACTAACTCTCGTTACGCTTTCAGTGCTTCCGGTACTCGTTTACGCCACTTCCGTGTTCAGAAAATCTGTAAGAAACTCATACAGAAAAATACGCGTCCTTATCGCGTCGATTAATTCTTACATTCAGGAGCACATTACGGGAATAGGTATAGTACAGTTATTCGGCAGGGAGAAGAAAACGATTGACGATTTTGAAAAAATCAACAGCGAGCACACGCTCGAAAACAAGAAGAGCATAATGTATTACGCGCTTTTCTTCCCCGTCGTTGAACTACTCGGCGCGGCGGCCGTCGGTCTTATCATCTGGTACGGCGGCGGCGAGGCGATGCGTGCGGCTATTTCAGTCGGCGTGATTATATCTTTCGTTCAGTACACGGAAATGTTCTTCAGACCGATTCGCGACCTCGCGGAAAAATACAATATTCTACAGACAGCGATGGCTTCGAGCGAAAGGATTTTCAACCTGCTCGATACGGCTAATCCGATACTTGACCCCGAAAAACCGGTCGAATTGAAAGACGTTAAAGGCAGAATTGAATTCAAGAACGTCTGGTTCGCGTATAACGACGAGGATTACGTTCTCAAGAACGTCAACTTCACTATTAATGCCGGTGAAAAGGTCGCATTCGTCGGGCATACGGGCGCGGGAAAGACAACAATAATAAATCTGATAAACAGATTCTATGACGTCAACAAGGGATGCATTTCCGTTGACGGAGTTGACATCAGAAACCTTTCACAAAAGGAACTCAGAAAAAATATCGGCGTCGTGCTGCAGGACGTTTTCCTTTTTTCAGGCGATATTAAGTACAACATCGACCTCGACAATACCGAAATATCAGACGATGAAATTCATTACTCCCTCGACAATACGGGGCTCAGAAGGTTCATTAATGAACTGCCCGACGGAATATCTCATAAGGTCAACGAGCGCGGTTCTACGCTCTCGGTGGGACAGAGGCAGTTGATATCCTTCGCGAGAGCATTGGCGTACAACCCGAAGATTCTCGTTCTCGACGAAGCGACGTCCTCAGTTGACACGGAAACCGAACTGCTCATACAAAAAGCGACGGAGAAATTAATCGAAGACAGGACGTCGATTATAATCGCGCACCGCTTATCGACAATACAATCGTGCGACAAGATTATCGTAATGCATAAAGGCGAAATTAAGGAATCAGGGAACCATCAGGAACTCCTCAACAAGCGCGGACTTTACTTCAAACTGTACCAGTTGCAGTACAAAGAAGAATTTGAAAACATAAAAGAACAGAATGACGGACAAACTTCTAATAGCCACGAACAACCGTGACAAGGTCGCGGAAATTAAGAAGGTACTCGAAAATTCAGGGGTTAGTGTATTAACTCTCCCGGACATCGGCATTAAAGTCGAAGTCGAAGAGGACAGGGATACGCTCGAAGGCAACGCGCTGAAGAAAGCGGAGGAAATCTGGAAAGCGGCGCATATCCCCTGTTCTGCCGACGACACGGGACTCTTTGTCGACGCGCTTAACGGCGAGCCCGGAGTATATTCGTCGCGTTATGCCGGAGAAAACGTGACATACGCCGACAACCGCCGCAAACTTCTTGAGAAAATGACGGAATTCTCCGAAGAAAAAAGAACTGCCAGATTCAAAACCGTCGTCTGCTACTACTATGAAAAGGACAGGTATATTTTCTTCGAGGGATGCTGCGAAGGCAGGATTCTTAAAGAAGAGCGCGGCGCGGGAGGTTTCGGTTACGATGCTGTTTTTCTCCCCGCAGGTTACGACAAAACATTCGCGGAACTCGATATCGCTGAGAAAAATAAAATATCTCACAGGGCAAAAGCGTTCGAAAAGTTTAAAGTGTACCTTGCTTCGAAAAGAGTTTAGCCGATTGAGCCCTCGTGTCGTTGCCGATAAGAAATTAGTGAATCAATAAGGTTTTCATTCAGGTCCTGACAGAAATACATTAAACAGACAGGGTATAGATTTAGAAAAATCTATACCCTGTCTTTCTATTATGAACTCCCGTTTTAAAAGCAAGCGGGTTCGCGGCAATGACAAAACTGTATGCTCTTGCTCTAATTGTTAACTGTTAAATGTTAACCGTTAACTGTCAATGGTTTACTTCTCCAGAAACTTATCGCCTGTCAACTTGACCAGTTGCCTGTACCATTCGGCGCTGTACCCCGGCTGCTGCACTTTCGCAACGCGGCTTCCGGGCACAGGTGTTTTTATGTTCCCGTCCATATACTTCGTGAACAGGAATCCGTACAATTGTTTCCACCTGTCGAACGTGTTCTTGCCCGCTTTCAGGCAATATTCCGTAAGAAAATCTCTTGCTGTTTCTATGTCCTTGTCTTTGAGTTCCAGCATTGTTCTGTCTATCTCTTCTATGCTGCCTAAGTATCCCAGTTCAAGTTCCTTCTGCACCGGTTCTATGTCTTTGAACATATCGCTGTAACGCGTATACGCGAAGTTCGACACCTGATTGAATATCCAGAACAGGGACGAATCGCTGTAAACCATCATATCGCCGTTGCCTACGGCGAAGTTAGGCGGAACCTGTTTTATAGCCGTGTACATCGGAGTGTAAACCGTCGTGTAGTTGTCGTCGACGCCGTACCAGAAAATTCCGCCGAGATTTTCAGGCATCCACGCGCGTGACTGTGTAACGAATGAAAATCCTGTCTGCTGTGTAGATATCGCCCTCTCGTTGAAATATGTCTTGCCGTCAACTTTCCAGGTCAGGGGTCTCCATCTTACTGGACACGTGTAGGGTCCGGCTCCAAAGTCTTTTGTCATATCAAGGTCCGTGCCCTCGAAATGGTATCTCATAGCGGTCATAACGTCGTAAACTGAAAGTTTTTTCTCGGGTTTAACCCAGAGCGGCATCCTGTTCTTTAGATTTTCGCCCTTGGCGTAATCGAGATATTTCGACATTCCTTTCGAGACCTTGTTGAAAAGAGCCCAGACTCTCGCGTCGCAGAATCTCGCGCCGCCGAAATCCACAGGAGCGTACGTGTCGGAGAAAGAAAACTCTTCGTCTTTGCCTTTGAACCATCCCTTGCTTCTCGCGTATGAAACAACGTCTTTCGAATAATAACAGTTCATCGTGTCGTTCAGCGGGAACTGCTGAATCCTCGACTGATTCGCGTGAGCCGATACGTATCCGTCGGGAATCCTCACCGCGACCCAGACAGAACCTTTTCCGTTTGTCCCTTTGCCGACCATTTCCATTATCCACACCTCATTCGGGTCCGATAATGAGAATGATTCGCCTTCGCTGCAATAACCGTATTCCTGAGCAAGGTCGGTCATTATTTTAATCGCTTCCCTGCAGTTTCTTGCCCTCTGCAGCGCAATATAAATCATCGAGCCGTAATCCATTCTACCGGTTGTATCAATTAGTTCGTGCCTTCCGCCGAACGTCGTTTCGCCAATCGCCAGTTGGAATTCATTCATGTTGCCTACGACATTGTATGTATGCGGAACCTGTGGAATCTGCCCCAGCAGGCGTCCTGAATCCCATTCGATTACGTCCAGCATGGTTCCCGGGGGATAGTTCGCAGCAGGCCAGAAATAAAGTTCGCCGTAAAGAGTATGCGAATCTGCCGTATAGGTAATCATCGTCGAACCGTCAACTGACGCGCCTCTGGTTATGAGGAAATTTGTACACGCGTAAATGCTTTCTTCAAGTATTGAAAATTGCAAGAAGAGTACAGTGATAAAAACAAGAGTTTTCTTCATATTTTTGTGAATAATTTTTTAAAAAATACAAAATTCAAGCCTAAAACGATATTCAAATCGTTTTATAATGAGAAACAATTCTCAATTTGAAAATTTTTTCGATGCAACGCACCTATTCATGCGTAAAATCAATGATTAATACAGGCACATTATTTGCATTATATATCCTAAACATTATTTATTTAAATTTGGGGTTATGAAAAAGGGCTATTACTTTCTTCTCATCAGTCTATCCTTTCTGTTATTTTCCGGAAATTTGTATCCTCAGGCAGGGGGACGGGCTTTATATCTGCAGAATGCAGATTATCTTTCACACGGCGATTTTGTCTATTGCGGTGCGCCGAATTACGGTTTTACGGACAAACTCACGATTTGCGCGTGGGTAAAATGGACGGTAGATCCGTCGGCTTATGTCAACAATCATTATGAACAGGAGGGCAGAAAAGCAAACATCATTACAATCGACAGACATAATTCGAGGGATAACGGTCAGTTCTGGCTACAGCATACGAATAATAACGGTAAATTCGAATGGTCCGTGCAGGCAGACAGCAGACAGACACTTGTATCGACAACTACACCGCAGCAAAATGTCTGGGTTTACCTGACTGCCGTTTATGACGGGAGTTCTACAGGGAAAAAAATGATTCTGTACGTCAACGGAATCGAAGAGTCTTCGACCACTTCGGGCATTAGCGGAAACATTCAGGCTTTAGACGCCGTCAACATGCGGCTGAGTATAGGGAGACTGCCGAACGGTTACAGGCTTTTCGCGGGTGTACTGGACGAAATAAGAATATACAAGAGGGTTCTCGGAATCGATGAAATCAGGAAACAGATGTTCTACAAATCCTCGGCGAATTCCACCGACCTTGTAAGTTACTGGGATATGAACCAGC
>CAZOQR010000023.1:0-15533 GCA_964581915.1 uncultured Ignavibacteriaceae bacterium
AAAACAGTACGGCATCCTTGCTGTGCAGTTCGGGGCATTCGCCGAAGTAATAAATATCTTTAACGTGCCCCCGACAGCTTTTTTTCCAAAACCCCGCGTTACTTCGAGCGTAATCAAACTGGCTTTTGATGAAAATAAATTCGCGATCGCTAATGTTACGCTCTTTCGAAGCCTCGTAAGAAACGCGTTTTCAAAAAGGAGAAAAACTCTGAAAAATTCATTAAAGGATTTTTTCGGTGCAAATGACATTAATAATTGCGATTTTAATGTTGATTTCTCGAGAAGAGCGGAAACGCTTTCGGTAAACGAATTTGTTGTATTAAGTAACGAGATTAACTCTTGTTTGCGGTATAAGTGATTACTTGATGATCGGTAATATTTTAAAAGTTATTTTCAACTCGGCTTTGTTCGAAAGCCTTTCAGCAAACCGTGATGCTAAAATCACGGGATTGCAGGGATCTCTATATTCGATTTTTCTTGAATACCTTAGCAAAAACATAAACAGCCGAATCGTCCTCGTCTCCGCTTCCGTGAATAAACTCGTAAGTATTAAAGATGACCTCGACCTCTTTAGCGGCTGCGGGAACATATCCGTTTTTTCTTCGGAAAAAAGTATCGACAGCGAAGAGTGGACAAGAACGCTCAACTCTCTCTCAAGCGGAGGGGATTTTATCGCTCTTATTTCTTCTGCCGATTTGAAGACTAACGTTATCCCGGCGGATATGTACAGGGATTCCCTGCTCCGGCTTAAAAAGAACGAGGAATATCTTTTTGAAGAACTCACGGGCAAACTCGTCGATTATAATTTCGTTAAAAAGGATTTTGTGGACGAAGTCGGTGATTATTCCGTGCGCGGTGGAATAATTGACCTCTTTCCCGAACATTACGATTCCCCCGTCAGAATCGAATTCCTCGGCGAAACTGTGGAATCTATTAGGGAATTCGACATTACCAGCCAGCGCTCAACGAGAGAACTCGAAGAGATTATTCTCGGTATTAACCTGAAGAATAAGGACGGGGTTATTGTCCCTGAAAATATTTCCACTGTCTCGGATTATATTCAGGATGACTTCCTTATCGTACTCGATGAAGAAGATACTGTCGATGATGAATTATTTAGAAATAAAATTCTAAGAAACAGGAAGATTTATACTTCCGCGTTCAAGTCTCAGAATACTGACTCTGATTTCGGCGCAAAACCCCAGCCCGATTTCAATTCGAATATCAAGTCTCTTTACAAGAATCTTCGCGAAAACAGGGATTATAATGTTTTTCTCCTTTCTTCCGATAATCATCAATCCGACAGACTTAAGAAACTCATACAGGATTACGAAGAAGACGCGCTTATCGAAGAATTGTACAGCGAAGGAATTTATGACAAACTAAAATTCGGTACGGAATCCCTTCAGGAAGGATTCGTTATCCCCGATTTAAAACTCATAGTCTATACCGAGCATCAGATTTTCGGCAGGTATTTCAGACAGGCAAAAAAGAGAAGGAAGAAATTCAGGGGAATGACCTTCGATGAGGTTAAGGAACTGAAACCGGGCGACTACGTGGTGCACCGTGATTTCGGTATCGGCATTTATTCGGGTCTTCGCAGAATCAAGGTCGGTAACAGCGAACAGGAAGTCGCGAAATTGTCATACTCCGACGGCGACGTAATTTTCCTGAACCTGAATTACGTAAACCTCATTAATAAATATTCCGCTGGCGAAGGCATTTCGCCAAAACTCACAAGGCTTGGTGGCGGAGAATGGTCGAAAATCAAGGACAGGGCTAAAAAGAAAGTTAAAGACATTGCCCGCGACCTGATTCTGCTCTATGCGAAACGTAAATCCGAAAGAGGATACGCTTTTTCGCCCGACTCCCACTGGCAAAGGGAACTTGAAGCGGGTTTTATTTACGAGGATACCCCCGACCAGTACGCCTCTACCGAGGACGTGAAGAATGATATGATGTCCGAAAGCCCTATGGATAGGCTTGTTTGCGGAGACGTCGGTTTCGGAAAAACCGAGGTGGCCGTACGCGCGGCTTTCAAGGCGGTTCTCGACAACAAGCAGGTTGCCGTGCTTGTTCCAACAACCATTCTCGCGATTCAGCATTACAATACATTCAGGGATCGGCTCAACTCCTTTGCCGTTGAGGTTGCTGTGATTTCCCGTCTCCAGAGCAGAAAAGAGCAGACTGCAGTTCTTCAGAAACTCGAAGAGGGGAAAATTAATATTTTAATAGGCACGCACAGGATGCTTTCAAAGGATATTGCTTTCAAGGACCTCGGACTCCTTGTCATAGACGAAGAGCAAAGGTTCGGAGTAAAGGCTAAAGAAAAACTGCGCTCGCTTAAACCTAACGTCGATACGCTGACCCTGACCGCTACACCGATACCAAGAACTCTTAATTTCTCACTTCTCGGCGCAAGGGACCTTTCCGTCATAAATACTCCTCCGAAAAACAGAAAACCCATACTCACGGAAATTGTCAATTTTGACTGGAATATAATTTCAGATGCAGTTTCGAAAGAACTTGGAAGGAAAGGACAGGTCTATTTCGTTAACGATAAAATATCTACTCTGTATGAACTCGCCGAAAGTTTAAAACATCGCGTGCCCAACGCTAAAATCGGTATCGCTCACGGTCAGATGACACCCGCGGAACTCGAGGACGTCGTTATTGCGTTCATTGAGAAAAAACTTAATGTTTTGATGTGTACGAAAATTATCGAGTCCGGTCTCGACATACCGAATGTCAATACGATTATTATAAATAACGCCAATATGTACGGACTCTCCGAACTTTACCAATTGAGAGGAAGAGTTGGTAGAAGCGATACGCAGGCGTTCGCGTATTTTGTTTCTCCGCCGGCGGGCAAACTCACGCATACTGCGATCAGAAGGCTTCAGGCTATCGAAGAATATACCGACCTCGGTTCGGGTTTCAACCTTGCAATGCGTGATATGGAAATTCGAGGCGTCGGCAACCTGCTCGGACAGCAGCAAAGCGGTTTTGTTAACCAGATGGGTTTCGAAATGTTCATGGATATTATAGAAGAAGCCGTTTCCGAACTTAAAGAATTCGAATTCAAGGAACTCTTCAAGGAGGAAAAATCGCTTGAAAAACTTAACAGGAAAATCACGAAGCGCGAAGAGCAGATACCCGCTATTGTCGAAAACGATTTGAATGCTCTTATCCCTGAAGATTATATCGGCAATGATACCGAAAGACTTAACGTTTACAAGAAACTCTTCGAAATAAGGTACCTGAAAGATCTCGTCAGGATGGAAGAGGAACTGAAGGACAGATTCGGAAAAACCGGACCGGAGGTGGATAACCTGCTTAAGATAATTGAAATTAAAATTAAGGCGACAGATATCGGACTTGAGAAAATAAGCATTAATGGCGCTGAGATGCTGTTGTATTTTCCGGCTGACAAAAGTCATAGAATATTCCAGAGCGACTTCTTTACTAATCTTGTAAACCGGCTGTCAGAAGTCAAGTCCGATAAGTTCTCGTTCGTGAACAAGAAAGACAGACTCGTGATTCTCGTAAATCTTGATTCTCAGGATGACGACCTGAGAATTAAAGAAATTAAAGAACTCCTGAACGATGTTCTTATGGGACAATAAAAAAAAGGGAGCATCAACGATGCTCCCCTGCTAAAAACTTCTGTGTTTTCTATTTAGCCCTGTATGGTTTAACACCCGTGTAGAAATTGAAACCAAGGTTGAGACTTAAAAACCCTATACGCCTCCAGTATGAAGGACCTCCGTCGCCGCTTCCGTCATTCATCGTTCCGGCTCCGTTTGTTGAGCCGATTATGTTGGCAAGATTATACCTCAATCCGATAAATAATCCGTACTGCTGCGCCTTATCAAGCGTCCATTCATAACCCGAAGTAACCTGCAATCCCATTCTGAATGAATTGTCGAACTGGTACGTCGAAATCATCCCTTCATTCGGTACTATATAATTTGCTGTAATCGCGAATCCAATGTACTGCTTATTCTTGCATCTCGGATTGAATGCGTATTCATATCCTACTGATCCTGATAAAATGTCAAAATTTGTGAATGGTTCTTTTGGACTGAAATTAAAAAATGGTATTTCCCCGGAATCATCGTGCGTCATCTTAAGATATGATGCGGATAACGCTATCCTGTGGTTCTTTCTTATCCCCAAGCCAAACTTACCGTATATCGATGCTCCTCTGCCCCACACCATGCCATACGTGCCGTTTGTTATGCTCGTATTATCAAGCGCTGAACCGTGCGCATCGTTCGTCGCCAGTATTCCGTCCAGGCTTAAACCGTACACCATGTTCGGAGGTGTGTATCCCTGAGCGCTTAACTTGTTCACCCCGATTATACCCAATATAAAACAGATAAACAGTAATGTGATTTTCCTCATAACTAAATAATTATAATTGTATCAATTTATTTGTATTTCTGATAAAAATCAAGTTTTTTTTCTATCATTAAAAATGGAATTTAAAGCCGAATTTGAATGTGTTGTCACTGTAAGTGCCGTTTGCGTACAACAAATCATAATATGAATATTTATACATTACATTCAAATAAAACTGCCGTACTAATTGAGCATTGAAATTTATAGTGAAAAATGACTTATTTATCCTGTTCCCGTTAAGAAATCTGTTCTTGATTATATTGTAATCTCCGAAACCGTAATTTATGTCACCGCCAAAATTGTACATCAATTTCCCGTTCTCATCAAAAATAATTCCGAACGCAGAACGCTGAAATGTATAATTGCAATTAATATTAATTCTGGATGATAACCATAAATCGGTTTCCAATGCTATTTCGTCGGAGTTAGGCGGCAGTTGGCTGCCGAGTGAAATTCCCCAGTTCGTGTATGTTGACTTATTCGTTCTGTGCGAATATACGAAAGGATCAAGTCTCGTGTATTCAACTTTTAGCGACAGATTATCTAACGAAAATGCTTTGCTCCATAACAATCCCAGTTGATATCCGAATTTATTCTCGTTACCGGCGTAAGATGTATCGGAAATTGTGCTCAAATTAAGGTCGTCTACTAAAAAAGTCGCCTGAATTGATATATTCTTAAACGGTATGTATTCCAGATCGACGCCCATTAGGGTGTTGTTTTGCGTTGTCTCTTTAGCGCCTGAGTTCAGGTCTGCGGAGGTGAGAAAACTGAACGGATTGAAGAATGAAAAACTGAACGGGTCGTTGCTTATGACTATCGATTCATAAAATCCCGCCCGGAAATTATCGCTGAAACTCACGTCAAGCCTGTGACCTGCAATGTTCTTTGATTTCAATTCAATCCCGACTGAATCCCCTTTAAGCGAACCGTAAAAGAAAGAATACGCGAATTTCTTGTAACTTAAATCGAGTTTGAAAAAACTGAACGGCGGTGCCTCTTTTGAGAAGAAAAGTTTGCTTATATATCCCGAACCTATGGAAATCTTCTCGTGTCCTGCCGTCAGGCTCAGAAATCCTCCGGGTGTCTGATACCTCGCGTGTCCTCTGTAATTCACATAGTAATTGCCGTGAAGCGTGAACTCCCGGTCCGTTCTCAGCAGCACATTCGTCATTTTTAAGAATTCCGAAGATTCCTCCGTTCCGGATATCTTCTTTCCCGCTTGCAACTCCATCGAGTATCCCACTTTATCGTATAATGTACCCCTTGCCCGAAAACCTATGTCGGATATCGTAGCGGTATTATTCAAAAGCGAATCGCCCTCGTTTCCCGATATTTCTAACCCTACTATCGAATTGAGAAATAACGAAGCATTTGTATCTGTAAACCCGTAAAGATACCTGTATCTTTCATCGCTGAAAAGATTGCCTTTTCTCGTGCCGAGAATGCTTGCGTGTCTCGATGGGTCCTTTCGCACGTCATAATAGAATTCGGTGTAATACTCTTTGGCAAGTTTACTTTCTATTCCCGATATTTTCCTGCTCGATAGTATTTTTTCGATGTAATTACCGGCTGACTTTCTCGATATTGGAATATTGGCTGAAGAGTATTCAGGGATTACTCCTTCTACCTGCATTCTTTTCAGGAACTCGTAAACAGGATGCTCCGCGGGAACAAGTTCAACCTGTCCTGCGACCTGTCCGAAAATGAACACTGATGCAATTAATATGATTATTATGGATATTCTATTCATTGAATATCATGAACGGGAATCATAAAACTCTTTTACCGAATCAACCACGTATTTGATTTGCTCCTCGCTTAATTCGGAATATATTGGAAGCGCTATTGTTTCCGCCGCCGCTGTATCGGAAATTACAAATTCCACGTCAGTATATCTTTTTTCGCTCATCAGTTCCTTGAAACATTCCTGCCTGTGGAATGGAATCGGATAATATATCTCAGTCCCGATGTCTTTGCCGGATAAAAACGTCCTCAGTTCATCCCTCTCCTTTACGCGGATTATAAACTGATTGAATATGTGGTAATTCTTGTAACCGGCGCTTTCATAAATCGCTTCCGGTAGAAGCACCCTGCCGCCGTCCTTATAATCCGTGCTCCCGATGCCCGTACTGAGTCCTGACTTTATGAAAAGTTCTGTGTACTGTCGGGCATTCTTCCTTCTTCCCTCCGACCATCCGTTTAAATGCGGAAGTTTTACGTTAAGCACTGCCGCCTGTATAGCGTCGAGTCTGAAATTACCTCCGATGATTTTATGGTAATACTTGGGCTTAGAACCGTGCACCCGGAGAATTTTTAACTTTTCGTACAGCGTTTCATCATTCGTGGTTACCATACCTCCGTCTCCGAAACAGCCTAAATTCTTGCTCGGGAAGAACGAAAAACATCCGATATCTCCGATTGTTCCCGAACACCTTCCGTCAATGTATTGGGAGCCTATCGCCTGAGCCCCGTCTTCAATTATTCTTAAGCCGTGCTTCTTCGCTATTTCGGATAGTGCGTTCATATCCGCTGATTGCCCGTATAAATGAACGGGTATGATTGCCTTCGTCTTCTTTGTTATTTTCGCTTCTATCTTGCTTGCGTCAATATTGTATGTCTTCAAATCTACGTCGACGAATACCGGAATCGCATTCAGGCGCGAAACTACGCCCGCCGTGGCAAAGAATGAATAATCCGGTATTATTACTTCGTCGCCCGGATTTATTCCTATCGCCATCAGAGCGATTAGAAGCGCATCCGTTCCGGACGATACTCCCACCGCGTAATTGCATTTAAGGTAATTGCAAATGTTTTCTTCGAGTTTTCCTACCTCAGGACCCAGTATGAAGTACTGTGATTCCGCTGTTTTTATTAATGCTTCGTCAAGTTCTTTCTTTATGGTTCTGTATTGCGCTTTGAGATCTAATAAAGGTACTTTCATTTTCATCAATTAATTTCTATAACTATGTTATTTTCAAGTTTGTATTTTTTTTCCGATTTTTCGCAGAATGCCGTTCCGTTCTCGTCAAATATCAGTTTCTTTCCCGCTTCGCTGTACCAGCCCTTGATTTTTGAAGGATTGCCTACTACAAGCGCGAAATCAGGCACGTCCTTCGTTACTACCGTCCCCGCTCCAACAAACGCGAACCTGCCTATCGTCACTCCGCATACAATCGTGGAATTTGCTCCGAGAGAGGCGCCTTCCTTCACCAGTGTCTTAATGTAAAACTCCGCGCCGACCTGTGGATATTTGCTTCTCGGATTCAGTATGTTGGTGAATACCATAGACGGTCCGCAGAAAACATAATCCTCGAGTTCCACGCCTTCATAAACTGATACGTTGTTCTGAATCTTTACAAAATTTCCTATCGTTACGTTGTTGCCTATGTTTACATTCTGTCCGAGTATGCATTTGCTGCCGATTCTCGAACCCGATTGAACATGCGTGAAATGCCAGATTTTAGTGCCTTCCCCGATTTCTACGTTTTCGTCAACAACCGCATGCTCGTTTATGTAATAATTCTTCTTTTCCATTAGTTGTCCAGTCTTTTTTGTGCTTTCTCCAGAATTTCAAGAACTTCCTTCGCGTGCCTGCCGCCTGTGCGCGGGGCGCTGCCCGATGTTACACATTCGTAAAAATGCTTCTGCTCTTCTTCCAGAGGCTGCCTGTTTTCAAATGAAATAACCTCGTAGTCCGAATCGAATTTCTCTATCTCCCCGTCAACGATGCTAAATCCCTTTTTATAATATTTTAGTTTTTCCGTCTTTAAACTGTCCTCGAATACTATCATTCCTTTGTCGCCGATTGCAACTAACCTCTGCTCTTTGAACGGATGAAGCCAGCTGACGTAAATATGTACGTGTATGTTTTCCGGATACTTGATGTATGTTAATGTTGTGTCCTCGATGTTCTTTTGCAAAAATGTCGCGCCTTGTGCGTATACCGAATCCGGCTTCTTGTTGTCAAGTAAAAACTGTATGACGGATATGTCGTGAGGCGCAAAACTCCACAATATGTTCTCTTCCTTTCTTATCGTTCCGAGATTCAGCCTGTTGCTGTATATGTACTGAATCCTTCCGATAAAATCTCCGTCTATCATCTCTTTCATCTTAAGAACTGCCGGATGATATAATAAAACGTGACCAACCATCAATGCTAAATTCTTTGATTCGGCAAGACGCAAGAGCGATTCGGCCTCCGTTGAATAAAGCGTGATTGGCTTCTCTACCAATACATTCTTCCCGTGCTCAAGACACATCTTTGCTATTTCAAAGTGAGTCTCTGCAGGGGTCGAGACTATTACTGAATTTATTTCCTTGTTCTCGAGCAAGCCGAGCACGCCGTCGCAGAATGCTATCTTGTCCGATATTTCCCTTATCTTCGGCTCCGCGCTTCTCGATTTGTCGCAAACAGACAGCAGATTACCGCCAAGCAGTTTATGTGCGGTTCTTACATGATTGATGCCCCATTTCCCGCATCCTATCACGGATAGTTTTATTCCCGAATACATTAGAATCCTCTCTTTAAAACTTTCTCTATATCGGAATTAATCATTAATTTTACTAATTCTTCGAATTTGATTTTTGGCTCCCATCCGAGCAATTTCTTTGCCTTCGTCGCGTCACCGATAAGCAGGTCAACTTCCGTCGGACGGTAATAATTCCTGTCAATGTAAACTACAGTATCGCCTTTTTTAATGTATTTCTCGAGCAGATTTCGGTATAGTTCTCCCATCGATGCGGGATTTCCGCCGAGGTCCGCGTTAAACGACTTCACGATTCCTTTTTCATTTTCCTTCTCGCCTTTCCATTCAATCTCGATTCCCGAAAACCTGAAAGCCAGTTCTACAAATTCCCTCACGGTGTGAGTTTCTCCCGTCGCGAGGACAAAATCATCAGGGCTGTTCTGCTGAAGCATTCTCCACATTCCCTCGCAGTATTCGGGCGCGTAACCCCAGTCCCTCTTCGCGTTAAGATTCCCCAGCGACAAATTTTTCTGAAGTCCGCAGATAATTCGCGATACCGCCCGCGTGATTTTTCTTGTTACGAACGTCTCGCCGCGGCGCGGCGACTCGTGATTAAAAAGTATGCCGTTGCAGGCGAATAGGTTATATGCCTCGCGGTAATTTTTTACTATCCAGTATCCGTATATCTTCGCTACTCCGTAAGGGCTGCGCGGATAGAACGGTGTGTCTTCGTTCTGCGGAATCTGCTGCACTTTTCCGTATAATTCGCTCGTCGATGCCTGATAGAATTTTGTCTTGAGCCCCGCCTCCCGTATAGCATCGAGAAACCTGAGAGTTCCCATTGCGTCCACTTCGGCTGTATATTCGGGTATCTCGAAAGAAACCTTGACGTGGCTCTGCGCCGCGAGATTGTAAATCTCGTCCGGCTGCGTTTTTTCGAGAAGCCTGTTCAGATTGCTCGTATCGGTAACATCCCCGTAATGCAAAAACAATGTCCTGTCAAGTATCTCATTGTTGCAGTACAAATGATCAATCCTCCCGGTGTTGAATGAACTGCTCCTCCTTATGATTCCGTGTACTTCATACCCCTTGTCAAGAAGTATCTCGGTCAGATAACTTCCGTCCTGACCTGTTATTCCGGTTATTAATGCGGTTTTCTTCTTTCCCATTTTATGCCTTGTATATCTTTTTGCTTTTTAGTTTTCCGAAACCGTTTCTTGTATCGACAATGATTCTCGAATTCTTTAGTATCATCCTGTAATCGTAATATGAATGATCAGTCGACAGTAATATCAGGTCAAACTTCTTTAGATTTGACGGCGTTATTTTTACTGATTTCTTGTCAAAGTTGTATTTTCTTAACTTCGGGATGCTCGTAACGTAATCATCATTGTAATGAACTACCGCTCCGTGCTTCTGAAGCAGTTCAATTAGTTTCAAGGATGGCGACTCCCTTAAATCATCTATGTCCTTCTTATATGCAAGACCGAGTATCAGTATTTTCGAGCCCTTAATCGACTTCTTGTGATCATTTAAAGCGTGTATTACCTTCTCTACAACGTAAAACGGCATCGATGTGTTCGTCTCACCCGCGAGTTCTATAAACTTGCTCGATATATCGAATTCTCTTGCCTTCCAGGTCAGATAAAAAGGATCTATCGGTATGCAGTGTCCACCGAGCCCGGGACCGGGGTAAAAAGGAGTAAATCCGAACGGTTTAGTCGATGCCGCGCTTATTACTTCCCATATATCGATTCCCATCCTGTCGAATACAACTTTGAGTTCGTTTACAAGTGCTATGTTTATTGACCTGAAAATGTTTTCGAGAAGTTTTGCCGCCTCTGCTGCCTTGGTCGAAGAAACAGGTACAATTTTATTTATTACCTTTCCGTATATCTCCGCTCCGAGTTTCATGCAGTCTTTTGTTACACCGCCTACGATTTTTGGTATTGTTGATGTCGAATATACTGGATTGTTCGGGTCCTCCCTCTCCGGCGAAAAACAAAGGTAAAAGTCTCTCCCGACCTTTAAGCCGGTCGAGGTGAGAATTTTTAACATGTCCTCATCCGTCGTTCCCGGATATGTGGTGCTTTCAAGAGATACTAACTGCCCTTTCCTCAGATGCTTCGCGATTTCCTTCGTCGAGTTAAGCACATAACTTAAATCCGGCTCACGGTTGATATTTAATGGCGTCGGCACGCAGATTATTACGACGTCAGGCACGTTTAATTTTGTGAAATCTGATGTTGCGGTCAGCATCCCGCCCGAAACCTGCTCGCGGATTCTTTTCGAAGAAATATGCTTTATGTACGACCTCTTCTCCTTGTTGAGAATCCTTATCTTGCTTGAATCAAGGTCAAATCCGATAACCTTTATCCCCTTCGATGCAAATTCAAGAGCCAGCGGCAATCCAACGTACCCCATTCCGATAATACCTACAATAAAATTATTTTTTCTTATTTTGTTTTGAAGTTCCATATGTGTAATAAAATTAGAATCTTTTTAAAAGTTTTACTTCCGCATTGCTTAACTGCACGCTGAACGTTGTGTTCAGTTCGATAATGCTGACAGTTAATTTGTAATTACCCCTTATTTGAGTTATGAAACCCTTCAGACCTTTGAATATCCCGTATGTTATCTCAACAAGATCTCCGACCATTATCCGGGATTCCTCTATGTGAATGCGCTCGGGAGCCTTTAGCGATATTCTGATGTATGAGATTTCTTCCTCCGTGATCTCGGCGCACCTTTTTTGAAACATCACATATTTCATTGCCCCGTACGTGTCCTTTATCGCTTTTATCCTCTCGCTCTCGCTCACGTGAACGAACACGTAACCCGGAAATAACGGTACCTGCAGCTTTTTCTTCCTGTCGGACCAGAAACGTATCGTCTCCACTAAAGGAAGATATGCTTCTACCTCCTTGCTTAAGACCTGCTCTAAAACCTTTTTTTCATTCCTTGGTTTGGTATGTATAACAAACCATTTCTTCGAAGACAATTATTGGATTGTTTTTTTAATCAAAGTAACTCTTTAGAAATTTTTGCACTATATATGCCGTGACTGTCATTAAAAAAATGTACAATATTATGAGTTTGACGTAATTTCTGCTCAGTTTATACGTGAATAACCTTCCCCTCCAGCCGCAGGATTGGCAGAAATAAGGACTTACCTTTACCTTCTTCATCAAACGCTCAATTATGTTCCTTGACCTGCTCCGCCTTAATGACGCTATCGTGTTGCAGTTCGGACATCTTGATAATTGTACGTTCTTCTTTATTAATAATTTAAGGTTCAAATTTCCTACATTTTTATATCTGCTTTTACCTTCTTCTTGTCCTTGCCTTCCGGTTTGGAATAATAATAATAGTAATTGTAATAATATCCGTATGCTGACTTGATGCTGAAATTATTGAGCACCGAACCGAGGAATTTGTGTGATTCGTTTATTGAAATTCTGTCATACGTCCTCAGGAATGCATCTATAGGAGTCTTGTTTGCCTGCACTACCAATATAGTTCCATCCGACACCCTCGAAAGTATTTCGGCATCCGTAACAGATATGAACGGCGGAGAATCCAGTACTATTATGTCAAACCGCGATTTCAGCAAACCGAGGAAATCATACATTTGCTTCGAACCAAGTAATTCCGACGGATTGGGCGGAATCGTTCCGCTTGTTATGAACTTCAGGTTCTCAAGTCTCGTATCCCTCAATACTTCGTTGATTTCGACATTCGAAAAAAGATAATCGCTTAGCCCGGGATACCGCTCTGTCTGAAACACCGAATGAATTCTCGGCTTCCGAAGGTCGCAGTCCATCAGAAGCACTTTCTTGTTTGCCTGTGCAAAACTGCCCGCAAGGTTAAGAGCAACAGTCGTTTTGCCTTCCTCGGGAACCGAACTCGTCACGAGTATTACTCTAAGTTCCGATTCAAGTTTCGAATACATCACTCTGGTCCTCAGCGCCTTGAATGATTCTGAAGCCGATGCATTCGGCTTGTTTGCCACAATGAACTCAAGTTGCGATGAACCGAGTTCCTTTAACTCCGCAATCGACGGAATCCACGCAAGAACTGAAATGCCTCTCGATTCGATTTCTTCGGGTGTCTTTATCGATCTGTCCAGATAGTTCCGTAAAAAGGCGAAGCCTACTCCCAGTGAAAGCCCGAGCAACGCCCCTATCGCGACTATTAATTGCCTGTTCGGCTTTGCGGGCTTCTTGGGAAGCAATGCGTGATCGACAAAATTCACGTTGCCGAGTTGCGCCCTTTCGTTCACGATCGATTCCTGATACTTTTCCTCAAGCGTTAAATACAATTTCTCGTTTGATTTCCTGTCGCGCTCTAATCTTGCTAACTCTATGCTCTGTGCCGGCAATTTATCAAACAATACTTCGTTCTTTGATAAAATCCGGTTTATCGAATTAAGCCTGGCCTTGTCCGTTAGTATTCCGAGATTTGTTTCAAATAATTTCTGGTATAAAACACTCTTTTCCTGAGGAGTGTTCGCGAGAAGTCCTGACCTTATAACGCTTACTTTCTCATCGTAATTCCTTTTAAGAGGCGCTAACTTCTTCTGATAATCCCCGCTTACACGGTCTTTCAGTTTCTGGTCCGTCGGTATCGATAAATCTATGTCCTTCTGTACATCAAGTTCTGCAAGTTTTTTCTGAAGTTCCACGAAATAAGGCTCGTTCAACTGTCCTTCAATATAGTCTATTACGCTTTTGTCTACCCTTTCAATTTCCGTCCTGATTTCATTGTACGCCTTCTGCTTCGAGTATAAACTAACTTCCGTCGCGTTCTTCTCCGCCTGATATGTCGAAAGTTCTTCAACCAGTTTCTTTGCCTGATCATCAAGAAACATTATTCCGCCCTTTTGCTGGTAATCCTGTATCGATACTTCCGAATTTGCAAGTTCACGGAATTTCTTCTCCTTTTCCTGTCCCAAAAATTCCCTAATCGTGGTTAGTTCGCGCCTGCTGAACTCAAGGTTTATTCTCTGATATGTATTCGCATACACATCCGCTATAAGTACCGCTTCCACATTCGACGGACTCTGCACTTCGATTTCAATTATATCAAGCCCGCGCTTCTGATTTATTGATACAATGGATAAAAGTATGTCGGCTAATGATTTCGCATTTAACCTGAAATCTTCGCTCCTCTGTCCGCGGTCAGTTAGATAAAAATAACTCGCCTTGTTTTCTGCATTCTTTAGTGAATCCAGCAGTATTATTGACACCTGTTCCCGCAATGAATAACTCTTTAATATCTCAATTTCATTCGATATATACCTGTCCGATGTGAAACTCTCTGCCTCGGGCATCAGCGATGCCGTCAGTATGCTGCCCTGTGGCTTAGTAATTTTTAACGTCGTTACTGTCTTGTATATATCTACCGTGTTTACAACATAGATTATTGTGATTACAACACTCGCTGCGAATATCAGAAAAATTGGCAGAAGACTTGTGCGGATTATTCCTAAATACTCCTTTAAATTATTAGTCGGAATCTGATTCGTTCGATGAGCAGGTTTTGTATTTGCAGGAACTTGATTCATCTTTTCATTTATTTGTTATGCTTACAATTAATATTGCCGCCGATAACAGAATGGATGATATTGACATTACAAATGTGAGATTGTCTCTGAAAAAATAACGCGGTGATCCGGGTATTATAAGCATATCTCCGGGCTCAAGCACCGGATTTATGTGATTTGCTTTTTCCGTTACTTTCTCCTCCCAGACCAGATCATTGTAATTCAGGTAAATTACTTTGTCTTTTGTTATTCCGAGTGAATCATTCTTCGGACGGTACAGCCTTACCTTATCCAGTTCCGCGTCCGTCTCCGGTCCCCCCGAATACGATAACAAATCCAATACTGTCGTTCCGCTCGGTATTAAATACTTTCCCGGATTCTTTGCGTACCCCCATACGTTTACCTCTATGTTGACTTTATCTGGCTCTCCGAAATTAAAATATCCGCCCTGTACATTCTGACGCTCATAAACGCCTACTTTTACCTTTTCGTCCTGTGAGTACGAGGAAACCAGAGGGAATAACAAAAAAAATATTAAAAAATATTTGTACCTGCCCAAAATTAATTATTAAGTTGGTTTAAACAAATATATTATATTCAGATATTAAACTAAATAGATTAAATACGACTAATCCCTCAATGACCGCCGCCTTTTGACGGTTTTGCGCCCCAAATCTTCAGCATTAATACGGCTCCGATAAATGAGAATCCTATCATGCTCGGTCCCCAGGCGCCCCATCCGAAATTATCCAGCATCCAGCCCACTCCAATTCCGACCGCCGCGCCGCCAAGATACTGCATCCCGTCAAATAAACCCGTTGCCGTTGCCGCCGCCCTCTTTCCGCCGAAATCCATCGACGCCGTTCCCGACAGCATCGAATGAACCATGCTTATAGCCATTGAATTCACTATGAACGCTATTATTATAAATGTTATGTCCTTGCTAAGCCAGACTACCAGCAGACATAATATCTGAAGGAAATATCCGATGAATGCCACGGGCGGTCTCCGTGACTTAAAAACCCAGTCCGACATCGTTCCCGCTATGAACGCGCCCGCTATTCCCGCCAGCACGACTCCGAACGCCCCCTTTTGAAATACAGGCGAATCCAGTG
>CAZOQR010000023.1:15633-19675 GCA_964581915.1 uncultured Ignavibacteriaceae bacterium
TACGTCATGAATGACATTATCGCGATTATCCCCGCAGGTATGAAAAACACCCATTGCCACGGCAATACCGTTACGGCGAATCCGCCGATAATGAATATCAACGCCCTTCCCGACTGTATCATAGAACCGAATATCGCCGAAAATACTCCCCGCTCTCTTATGTGAAACCAGGCTGCATTTACCTTTATTAACGATAACGCGCTGTATGACTGAAAATACGAATTTAAAGCCCATACCGTCGCGAAGTATCCGAGAAGCAGTGTGCCGGTCCCCAGAAAACCGAAATATGCTCCCAATCCGAATAGTATGTTGAAAAAAACCGTACCGATGGAACCTATCAGCATCGCCTTCCGCCCGCCTATCTTATCCGCTAAAGGCCCGTTGAATAAAGCGGAAATTCCGTATATCGTCAGCGCTGCGGTTATGATGGTACCTATCATAGTCTTGTCCCATCCGAAATTATCCGAAAGGGATTTATTCGCAAACGACAGGTTGTACCTTCCCATGTACATCGTCGCGTAAGTGATACCGAGCGTTAGCCAGTTTAACGCCCGCCTTTTTCTGAATTGTGTTGAATGTTTTGGTTTTACTGATTCAGCCATCTTTTTATTGTTTAAAATGTATTGCCAGCCAGTAACAGCAAGGCTTCTTTGAAGTATATGTAACTTTGTGTTTCGTGCCTGACGGGATGTGAAGGTAATCCCCGCTCTTCATCCTTTTGATTTCGCCGTTGAAAAACCTGATGGACGCTCTGCCCCTCAGTAAAATAACGAATTCATCCGTATCGTCTTTAAGCCATTTTGTTTCGGGCGTCCTGTAACCTTTCGAAATGATTCTTTTTATCTGTAATCCGCGGGAGGAAAAAATGTTGCTGAAGTTTTCTTTTCCGTCTTTTACTTCCTTTTGCTCAAAAAAATTCTTTCTTTCATTTTTTAACCGCATAAATTCCTACCCATTCGGACCTTTCAAGTATCTCGATTGTTTTAAATTGTTTTTCCAGGACTTTCCTGAATTTACTCTTTTCCTCCCTCAAAATCCCTGATAAAAACAACTTGCCGCTGCGTTTCAGTTTATCGCTCATTATCCCCATGCTCTCCTTCAACACCGAACTGATTATGTTCGCGCATATTACATCGAAATTCTTCTCCCTCACTCCCTCAAGAGGACTTTTGTATAGTCTTACCTTCCCGGAAACTCTGTTCGCTGCAAAACACTCTTTCGCGTTTTCTATCGAGTCCTCGTCCGTCTCGTTCGCTACCGCTTTATCGGCTCCCATCTTTATCCCCGCAATCGCGAGTATTCCCGTGCCGCATCCGTAATCCAGCAGGTATCCGGGTCTTTTCCCTAAATGCTTTGTCATTAATTCAAGTACAAGACACGTCGTTTCATTATGACCCGTGCCGAACGCCATCTTCGGGTCTATCTGTATCTTAATCCTGCCTTTGTACTTCGATGCTTCTTTCTTCTTCCACGAAGGATATATGATTATTCTATCGGTGATGAAGACGGGCTCTATGCTCTTTTCCCACTCTTCGTTCCAGTTCTTGTTTTCTATCTCTTCAATCGCCAGTTCCGCGTTCCCCTTCGGAAAATCTCTCATGAAAGAAACAAGGAATTCGTCCTTTCGCGCAGGCGGAATATACAATTCAATCGCATTGTCCCGTTCCTCGAATGATGTGATTCCGTGCGTGTAAAGGTATGCTATTAGCGTGTCATAAGATTTCTTCTCGAAACCGATTGTAACTTTTATTATTTTTCCTTTTTTCATCAGTACATTTTTCCCGATGCAGCGTCAAGCGTATTCCGCATGAGCATTGCGATTGTCATTAATCCCACTCCTCCCGGCACGGGCGTTATCTTTGATGCCTTGGGCAGGCATCCTTCAAAATCAACGTCGCCCGTCAGTCTCGTCCCTTTCGGCGCGCTCTTGTCCTCAATCCTGTTTATCCCGACGTCTATTATGACCGCCCCTTCCTTCACCATGTCGCTCTTTACAAAACCCGGCTTTCCCATCGCCGCTACAAGTATATCCGCGTTCAGTGTATATTCCTTTATATCCTTTGTCGCGCTGTGGCATACCGTAACCGTGGAATTCAAATCCTTCCTGAGAAATAATGCCGCCATCGGCTTCCCGACTATGTTGCTCCTACCTATTATGACCGCATTCTTCCCCTTCGTCTCGATTCCCGAACGCTTCATCATTTCAACAATGCCGTAAGGAGTGCACGATACGAAACACTTCTGGCCTATAAGCAGTTTTCCGACATTGTGCGGGTGAAATCCGTCCACGTCCTTTCTGAAATCTATAGACTCTATCACTTTTTCTTCGTTGATGTGTTTCGGGAGAGGCAGTTGCACAAGTAATCCGTGTATGCTGCTGTCTTCGTTGTATTCTTTGATTAAGTCGAGGATTTGTTCTTCTTCTGTGTTTTCAGGAAGTACTTTCGTAACCGAATGGAATCCGATTTCTTCGCAGGCTTTGCCCTTGTTCCTTACGTATACCTGTGATGCCGGATTGTCGCCTACAAGTATGAAAGCAAGACCGGGCTGGATTCCCTTTTCGATGTATAATCTCTCTGTCTCTTCTTTTACTTCTGCTTTTACCTGCGACGAATATAGTCTGCCGTCAATTATCTTTTCAGAATCCATATTTGTAGATTGTTTATTTGCTGATAGGTCCCGCGTCATCCCTCACGAACGCATCCGAAAATCCCTCTCTCTTTACGGTCGCGAGCATGTCCTCCGCTTCTTCCACGGTCTTGTATTCGCCTATGAATATCCTGTATATCCCGTCCGTTGTCTGCTTCATTTCTATCTTCAGCCTTAACTGCTTCTTCGAGTCGCTAAGGAACGCGTCCGCGTTCGACTTGTTCGCGTATGCGCCTATCTGCACGTAAAAAGGTCCCCTGACCAGTTTCGGATTCTTGTTGTATAACGTGTCGGTCTGCTTGATTATTGTCTTTCCGTATATATCCTCTTCCGCGCATTCGTTGTCAGCGCAGCAGGATGTTAAAATCAGTGATGACGCAAAAGCAAATAAGATTAAAAATATCCAATGTAGATTTTTCATGTTTTCTCCTGTTTAATCTATTGATTTTACAAATGCATTGGGGAAACCTTTCGATTTCACCGTGTTCAGGTAATCCTGCGCCGATTTGGCGTCGTTGAACCTGCCCACCGTTACGTGATATATGTCGCCCGTCTTCCTTAAATCCGGAAGCACGCTGAGTTTTTCCTTCGCTTTTTCCCTGTATGTCTCGGCATAGTTTAACTCCTTGAACGCGGCAAGTTGTACGACGAATGTCAGATTCAGTTTCTGTACGTTGCGCTGCTCTTTTATCAGAGTGTCAATATTGAGAACAACAGTATCCCTCAATACATAGATGTCTTCGTCGTCGCTTGATGAGCAAGAGGTAAACAATGATGTCACGAGGAGCAAGACCGGTATGATCGGGTAGATTAATGCTTTTCTCATAATTTTTAATATTATTTTGTTTTGCAAATAAATCACCTGTTGCATCACTACGCTAAATTAACTATTTTTTTGCAAATAACAAATAGAATTTAAAGTAAAAAATTAAGTATCGGTAGTTATGTAATTGTATGTAATATAATAGAAATTTATACTACATTGTAAAAAAAATAAGTCATGAATCCTTTTAATACCAATGTATCCAAAGCAATCGATTTCTTCGATAATATTGACGTTAAAACGAAATTATCAGGAATAAGCACTGACAAAAAAATAATCAGGAATAAAGAGAACATCTGCAAACTTATATCTTTCCTTGACCTTACAACTCTCGAAGGAAACGATACTTTTGAAAGAGTGAAAACACTCTGCGATACGGCAAAGAACCCTTCAGCGATAAAAGGCGTTCCTCACGCCGCCGCCGTTTGCGTTTATCCGAGGTTCGTGAACTGGACGAACGTGCAGTTGAAAGGCTCGGGAGTTAATACCGCTACCGTTTCCTCTTACTTCCCGTCCGGGCAGGTTCCGCTCGAACTTAAACTCGCGGAAGTGCAGTACTGCATCGACCAC